>JALZOI010000188.1 GCA_030857245.1 Myxococcota bacterium | reverse complement strand
GCCGACGACCTCGCCCAGTGGGCGGTGATCGGCCAGCTGGTCTGGAAGCTCGAGCCCCGGCGCGTCCTCGACGCGGCGAGCCGCGCGCTCGTCGAGCGGCTGCACAGCGCTGCCGCGCCGGCGACCGCGGCCGAGCTCGCGACGCTGCTCGATCGCCTCGATCAGAGCATCGTCGCCGACACCGCGCTCAACCAGCTCCAGCTCCGACCGCAGATCCACCGCGCCCTGGCGACCCGCGGCCCCCAGCCGTTCGCGGCGCTGAACGACTGGATCTACGCCGAGGTCTTCCACACGCCGAGGACCGACGCCTGGCTCGGGCTGCTGCCGCGGACCGACTTCACGGGACTGCCCGGCGATGGCGTCGTGACGCCCTGATGTATACTCGCGCGCGATGCACAGGCTGGGTCGCGCCGCAGTTGTCCTCGTCGGCGCTCTCGTCACGCTGATGGTGGGCGGCCTCGCCGCCCCCGCGCACGGCGACGAGGTCCAGCTCGGCGCCTGGGTCGGGCCCCGCGTCTACTCGTCGGAGGCGCTGCTCGGCTACCTGCCTGACGCGCCCGCGCACCCCGCGCTCGTCAACTCGATCGCGTTCGGCGTCCGCGTGGGCCGGCCGCTGTTCGCGTGGTTCGTGCCCGAGCTCGAGCTCGCGATGGCACCGACCAAGACCACCGCGGAGGGCGGTGCGGCGTCGGCGAGCGTGTTCTGGCTCGATCCCCGGCTCCACGTGCGGTTCGAGCTGCGGCCCGGCGAGCGGCTGCAGCCGTTCGTGCTCGTCGGCGGCGGCGCGCCGATCTCGCTGTCATCGGCGCGGATGACGTTCGACTCCGGCATCGTGGGAGCCGGCTACCTCGGCGGGGGCGTGCGGTTCGATACCGAGCGCGGGTTCGTGCTGCGGTTCGACGCGCGGATCGCCCTCGTGCCCGGCGCGCGGTGGTCGTCCCAGGACGAGCAGGACAGCTACCTCGTCCCCGAGCTCGACGTCGGCCTCGGCGTCGAGCTCCAGCTCGGCAAGCGCAAGCGCGCCACGAAGGAGGCCGGGCCCGGCCCGCTCGCCGACCGCGACAACGACGGCATCCTCGACGGCAACGACGCGTGCCCGGATCGCGCAGAGGACGCCGACGGCTTCGACGATCTCGACGGCTGCCCCGACATCGACAACGACGCCGACCTCGTCCTCGACATCGCCGACCGCTGCCCGACGGTGCCCGAGTCCTACAACGGCTTCGAGGACGACGACGGCTGCCCGGACACGCTGCCCGCGGAGGTCGACGGGCTGCGCGGCACCATCGAGGGGCTGATCTACGCCGACGCCGAGACCGTCGTGCGCGACTCGGCGCTCGCCAGCATCGGGAAGATCGCGAAGACGATGACGGCGCACCCGTCGACCCGCGTCATCCTGATCGGCCACACCGACGATCGCGAGGCCAAGCAGTTCATCACCGAAGTCGATGGTCAGCCCGCGCAGGATGTCGCCGAGCTGTCGCTCGATCTCGCTCGCGCGCGCGCCGAGGCCGTCAAGCAGGCGCTCACCGCCGCCGGCATCGCGCCGACCCGGGTGATCATCGACGGTCGCGCCGCCGAGGAGCCGGTCGCGGACAATGACAAGGCCAAGGGCCGGCTCGCGAACCGCCGCGTCGAGATCAAGCTGTACGTCCCGCCGCGCTGACCCGAAACGACCCCGAAACGCCAACAGGGTGAGCGCCGGAGCGCCCACCCTGGGTTCACGCGTGCGTCAGCTGCTCACGGGCAGGTGGCGGGCTTGGCGAACGACTGGGTGATGGCGATCGACCGGCCACCCTTGGTGAGCACGCCATCGGCACCGACGCCGATGCCGCGACCCGCGAAGGCCGTCCAGATCATGCACGCGCGCGCCGGCGCGGCCTGCAGCATGCCGTCGCGCATGTCCTCGTACGCGGGGCCCGCGGCCGTGAACTTCATGCCCTGCACGAAGTCGCGCAGGAGGTCGTTCGGGGTGAGGCCGGCCGCCTGGTAGAGCTCGAGCAGGTCGTACATCGTGGCGGCGTAGATCTCGCCGTCGTTGTGGACCGACGCGCCGGTCACGCTGGCGTACGTCCCCACGTAGTTCTCGTACGGCTGGCGGCGGATGCCGAGCGGGTCGGCGAACGAGTACTCGCCGATGCGGTCATCACCGTTGAGCAGGAACGCGAGCGTATCGCTCGCACCCTCGCCGAGCGCGCCCGCCAGCGGGCCGCTCATGCTGCCGATCATGCGCCACGTCAGGCCGTGACCGTACTCGTGATAGACGATGTCCGAGTCGAGATCGCCGTCGATGCGCAGCGCCGGGGCCGGGTTGGTGCGCAGGTTCGCGGAGGTGCCGAGCTGACCCTTCAGCGTGGTGCCAGCGGCGAGGCTGATCATCGCCGACGAGATCTTGATCTTGCGATCCGTGCCGCCCGGGCCGAACGGCGTCCCGTCCACGTTGTTCGCGATCAGGACGGCGGTCGCACCCGCGGCCTGCGCGTTCTTGACCTTGAGGACGAAGTCGCAGGTGCCGCGATCGACGATCGCGACCTTGCCGGTCAACGAACCGGCCGGGCTGGTCTCGCAGCCATCGCTCGTGGTCCCGACGCCGTCGTTGACGAGCGCGAGCGGGGCGGTGACGCCGGTGGCCGTGATCGCCGGCCCGAACGACGAACCATACGCGGCGTGGTTGGTCCCGCTGACGGTCACCAGGTGCGGCGGGGTCTCGCCGCTCCACAGGTACATCTGAATGCGCGGCTTGCTGCCGTCGGCGGGCGTGGCGAAGTTCGCGTTGTCGAGCCCGCCACCGTCCTGCGCCTCGGCGAGGACGGAGTCGCTGCCGGCGCCGCCCTTGCCGAAGTTGTTCTCCTGGAAGTTGCCCTCGCTCTCGACGAAGCCGTGGCTGTAGAGCGTGTCGTGGACGACGTTGTTGAGGAAGAACAGGTTCTGCACCGCGACGGCGCGGTTGGTCGCGGTCCCCGGTGACTGCGAGAGGTCTGCGCTCGTGAGGAAGTCGCCGTTGCTGATGGTGGTGCCGCCGGTGTCGGGCGTGTTGTTCGAGTCGACATCGAGGTACGAGCGGACGTTGTTGCCACCGATGTTGATGGTGGTCTGGGCGCCCGCGAGCCAGCCCGCGGGAGACTCGGCGATGCCGGTCCCTGCGCCCGACTGCACGCTCTGCGCGGTCTTTCCCGGATCCTCGACGAAGACGTTGTAGCGGTCGGTGTTCGTGCGGCGCTCGGTCGACACGATCGCGCCGTTGCCGCCGACCAGCGTGTGGTCGAGCTGGTTGCCGCGCTGCGACCACGTCTCGACGAGGTAGCCCTGGCGGAGCGCGCCGGTGTCATCGAGGTACGCGACGCGCTCGACCGAGGGCTCGCGGTGGAACTCGGTGCCGCGGGCGAAGCCGAGCTTCTGGCCGTTCGCCGAGGTCTGCGCCGGCGTCGCGAAGTCGTAGCCGAGCTCCTTCATCGCCGCGCCGAGGGCATCCTTGTGCTTGACCGTCGCCGCGCGCGGCATGCCGCTCGCGGGCGCCAGCTTCTCGATCACCTGGACGAGCTCGCCCGCCTCGGTGATCGCGGCCTTGACGTACGCGCCGTGGACGCGGAGGCCGCCCACGGTCTGCTCGAGGCGGACGTGCGCGACACCGTCGACCGCCGCACTCTGCGACACGACGACCATCTGGTCAGCGGCGGTGCCGATGCGGGTCGCGAGGAAATCACGCACCACCCGCGTGGCCTGCGTCGACGACGGTGCGGTCAGGGGTCCGCCGTCCGATCGATAGATCCGCGAACCGTCGCCGCCGGTGGACGGGGTGGTGGTGTCGACGACGCCGTCGTCGTCGGCACAAGCCGAGATCAGCGTGACGCCGAGGAGGCCGAGGAGGGTGGACCGAAGAAGACCGCTGCTCATACGCATGATGCTTGACCTCTGTAGGGAACGTCCCGACGTGCGACGGGTGCGACCTTGATACGCGGTCACTCATCCAAACACACCTGGAATTTGCTTCGGGGCCCCGCGCGCTGCCGGCATTGTGTGCCCGCCGACACTTGATGCAGCTGATGGTCTCGCGATGGTGCCGTCCGCGAGCTCGCTCCCGCGAGCGTCCCGCGGGGGATCGTTGCGATCGGCGGAGCTCGCACGCGCCTCCCCGAGCTCGTCGCGTCAGCGATTCGTCGTCGGACCAGACGACCTCTGAGCGCGCGGCGTCGACCTGGAAAACGGATATGCAGCCGGATCAGCTCTGCTAGCTTGCCGCGAATGGGTGGAAGGATCGCGATCGCTGCATCGTGTGCATGTGTCTTGTTCACGTCCTCGGTGGCCTCGGCAGACGATGTGGATCTGATCCCCGAACGCTCGCTCGAAGGCCCCGGCCTCTCGTATCTCGTCGACGGCGGCGCGCTGGTGTTCCTGTGGGGCGCCCTCGCAGGGCGCCTGCTGCTCGACAAGTACTATTACGAGCCGGCGAACCGGCCGCGTTTCTTCAGCGACTTCGAGGGCGGCGAGGCGAGGTCGTCGTGGGAGATGCCGGGCTGGGGCGTCACCGCGTTCGGCGGCGTGCTGGCCGCCGGCATGCTCGGCAGCGGTGATGGCTCGCGCTACTACCACACCAAGGGGCTCGCCGAGTCGCTCGCCACCGGCGTGTTCGTGACGGGGCTGATCAAGGCCACCGTCGGTCGCCACCGGCCCGACCACGATCCCGCGATCGACGATCCGAGCAGCCGACGGTCGTTCCCCTCGGGCCACGCGACGCAGGCCTTCGCGATCGCCACGTACGCCGCGCTCTACCTGCGGCTGCATGTGTTCGACAGCCGGCGCGGCTCGCAGACGCTGCCGTGGTGGGAGGCCGCCACGTACGGCGGCATCCTCGTCGGCGCGAGCGCGCTCGCGGGCGAGCGCGTGCTCCACAACCGGCACCACCTCACCGACGTCGCCGTCGGCGGCCTGCTCGGCACCGCGAGCTCGGCGCTGTTCTTCTGGTACCAGGAGCGCCGGTTCCGCGAGGGCCAGGGCGAGAGCAGCTCGCTGACGGTGATGCCGAAGCTCAGCGCCGAGAGCGCGACCGTTCAGCTCGGCTTTACGTTTTGAGCGAAAGCTCGCGGTGGAGGCGCGAGGCGCGAGTGGGACGCGCCCGAGTCGGTCACTCGCGGCGGATGCCGATGACGCGCAGGGTGCCGGCCGCGTCGCGCGCGAGGTGCACGAGCACCGGCGACTGGAACCGCGCGTTGCGCTGCACCCGGAGCCGCACGATCGTGTAGCCATCGGGGCTGCCCGACGCTGCCACCGTCGTGCACGCGCGACCGCCGGGGCCGGCCGGCACGATCTGCTGGAACCCGGTCGCCCGCCCGTCGTGAGCGTAGGCGTCGACGTGATAGCGGGTCGCCACGCGGCGGAGGTCGTAGCGCAGCGTCAGGTCGTCGAAGCACAGGCCCTCGGGCTCGACGCGGAACTGGTCGAGCGGGGACACCTGATCGAACCAGTAGCGCGCGGTCTTGCGCTGGCGCTCGACGAGCGCATCGAGCATGTACTGCGCCGCGCGCGGATCGGTGTAGCCCGCCTGCTCGACGATCGCCGCGAGTTGCTCGCGCGTGAACCGGATCACGATCTTCGCGCCCCAGAATGCGTCGAACCGGTCCGCGTCCTGCACCGGCCACCACTGGCTGTTGGCGCGGAACTCGCCCGGATCGTAGTGCTTGGGATCGTAGAGCCCGACGCCGCGATACGGCGGCGAGCTGACGTCCTCCCACGGCCGCTCCCACAGCCCGAGCGAGATCAGCGTCTTCAGCGCCATCCCGAGGTCGAGCCGGTACGTGTAGCCGACGGTCTTCCAGCGCTGGCCGTGGGCCATGACGCCGAAGGCCTTCCCGAAGTCGATCAGGTAGTGCATCACGTGCCCGAGGTCCTGCTCGCCCTCCGGCTTCACGAACACATCGAGGGTGTTGTCCTCCTGGAGATCGGTGTGGCCGAGCCACGCGAAGATCGGCAGTTGACCGCGCAGGGTGCGGCGCTGCTCGTGCGGGATCACGTCGTTGGGATCGTCGCGCCGGACCCCTTCGCGCGAGACCGGACCGATCGGCTTGCCGGGCAGGAACTTGCTCGCGAGCACGCGGATCCGGCCGTCGTCGGTGCGGTAGACGCGCTCGAGCGCGGACTCGAGGTGCGAGACGCGCAGCGGCGTCTTCTTGCCGAACACGTCCTTGCGCGTCGCGTCCGGCGCGATCACGAGATCCTCGCGGCGGATGTAGCCGACGTAGTCCTGCGGGACGTTGAAGCCGCACGCCCACAGGATGCGATGGCCGAGCACGTGCGCGCCGGTCTCCATCTCGGGGACCTCGCGCACATCGAACTTCATCAGGTAGCGATCGCCGCGGCGGTCCTCGATGATGAAGCCGATCGCCGTGCCGCCGCTCTTGCCGCTGACGATCTTCCACGGCAGCTGGGAGAGCGGACCATCACCATCGTTCGGGCCGGTCCGGATCTCGTCGAGCGACAGCTCGCGGACGCCGATCCGGTTGGTGAACCACGTGGAGTCCGGCACCTCGTCGAGCGCGTTGGTGTCACGCGCGCGCACCGGGTCCGGGACCTCCATCGCGCGCGTGGCGCGGCGGATGAAGAAGCCATCGAAGTGGTAGAGCGCGCGGTTGTAGTCGCGCTCGGCCGGCGACTTCGGCAGGAGCATTCGATCGTTGACCCGCCACACGGCGGGCTGGTTCGCGAAGCGCACGTGCCCGGCGGGGACGGAGCTGCCACAGCCCGGCGCGCCGAGGCCGACGACGAGCGCGATCACGACGAGGACCCGCAGCGAGCGCATCAGAACCTCCCTGCCCGCTCGCGGCGACCGAACGCGGGCGACAGCACGAGATCGAGGAAGCAGTCGCCGTCGCGCGACACGGCGACCTGGCCGCGCATCACGAACGCCGCGTTCGTGTGGAACTGGATCCCGCCGCCAAAGCCCATGCGCAACGAGTCGTCGATCTCGACGTCCCGCAGCGAGCGCCAGGCGCGGCCGACGTCGACGAAGGTGTAGGCCGCGAGGAAGTTGCCGAGGTCCCAGCTGTACTCGGCGGTCGCCACGCTGACCGACCGATCACGGTAGCGACCGCTTGGATAGCCGCGCATGACCTCGGCGCCGCCGAGCCGCGGGAGATCGATGAAGCTGATCGCGCCGTCGGTGCGACCATCACTGCCGCCCACCGCCTCGACGAGCAGGCGCAGCGCGAGCACGCGGCTGCCCTTGTAGAGATCGAAGTAGCGCTGGAGGTCGGCGCCGTAGCGGACGAAGTCCGACGGGTCGCCGGCGACCCCGGTGGTGACGCCGAGGTGCCCGCTGAGGAGCCACCCGGTCGCGTCCATCACCTTGCTCTGGTACGGCGAGGTCGGCCGCCGCGTGTCGTAGTAGAGCTCGAGCTCCGTGTAGAGGTTATCGACGCCCTCCTGGAACCCGACCAGCCGATCGACATCATAGGCCTGCTCGATGCTGACGTCGTCGTCGTCACCGGCGCGGCCGAACCGGCGCGCCGTGAGCGCGGTCGACATCCGCAGCCCGAAGGCGTCGATGAGCGGGACGTCGGCCGTCAGGATGACGCGCCACATGTGCTCGCGAAACCGGGTGTCGACCGCGGCCTCGCTCGTCATCGGGTCGATCTGCATCGGCAGCTCCGCGACGTCGACCTCGTCGGCATTGCCGATCCCGAAGAACCGCTCCTTGGGGCGGCGCTCGTAGAGCCCGCCGAGGTCGAGCTTGACGCGATCGCCGAACCGCTTGCCGCTGCCGAGCGAGAACCCGTAGGCCTGCCGGAACCGGCCGCCGAAGTTCGCCTTGAGTCGCAGCCGCTCGCCCTCGCCGCCGAGATCCTTGTGGAGGAAGCGGAGCCCGCCGTTGATGCCGAACCCGCTCTCGTACGTGACGATCGGATAGAGGCCGTAGCGCGCGACCGGTCGGATGCCGGTGTCGTCGACGTTGAACAGCGCGTACTCGAAGCGCTCCGGCACGTTGTAGTGCTGGTAGGCCCACACCCCGAGCCGGATCGGCTGCGCGGCGACCCAGATCGCCCAGCGCGGGACGAACAGCAGGACGCGCGGCACCCAGCGCAGATGGTGGGAGAGCGGCGTTGGTTCGGCGCGCGTGATCCCGCTCGCCTCGTCGGGCCGCGGCGCGGTGTTCCACGGCGGTGGCGCCGGCGCGACCGGAGCGAGGGCCGGTTCCGCGGCCGGTGCAGCGTCGGGTTGCGGCGCCGAGCCCTGGGCACGAGCCGGCGCGCTCGAGCCGAGGAGCACGCCGACGCACAGCCCGAGCAGCCCAAGGAACCGAGATGGTGCGCACGCCCGCACGAGGGATCGACTGGGCAGCGTCACGCGTCGCCACAATCCACCACGGAGCGCGTCGACCGCAACAGTCAGATGACAGGGAGATCGCGGGAAAGATCGCGGGGTTACTTCTTGCGACCGAACAGTCCGCGCTTCTCTTTGACGGTCTCGCCGAGCTCCTCCGCCAGCTCGCGCAGCAGCTCCTCCTGCCGCGTGGTGAGCTTCTTGGGGATCTCGACCTTGAACTGGATCACCTGATCTCCGCGGCCCGCCTCGCCGACGCGCGGGATGCCCTGGCCGCGCCGCACGAGCACGTCGCCGGGCTGGGTGCCGGGCTCGAGCTTGACGGTGGCGGTGCCGTTGCAGTTGTCCTCGAGGGTGTAGACCTCGAGCTCGCCACCGATCGCGGCCTTGACGAAGCTGACCGGCATCTCGGTCAACACGTCCTCGTTCTCGCGCTTGAACCGCTCGTCGCCCTGGACGTGGAGCACCACGTAGAGATGACCGGCGGAGCCGCCCGGCGCGGTCTCGCCCTTGCCCGCGAGCCGCAGCGTCTGGCCGTCATCGACGCCGGCGGGGACCGTGACGGAGAGCGTCGAGGTATCGGGCTTCGTGCCGCGACCGCGGCAGTCACCGCACGGGTCCTTGATCGTCTTGCCCGCGCCGCGACAGTGCGGACACACGGTCTGCACCATGAAGAAGCCCTGGGCATGGACGACCTGTCCCTTGCCCTTGCAGGTGCCGCAGGTCTCGACCTTGCTGCCCTCGGCGGCGCCACTGCCCTTGCAGGTGCCGCACCCCACGTCGCGGGTGATCTTCACTTCCTTCGTCGTGCCCCACACCGCCTCGGCGAACGTCAGGCCGAGATCGACGCGGAGGTCGGCGCCGCGCGCTTGCCGCCGCCCGCCCGACGAGCGACCGCCGAAGAAGTCGCCGAACAGATCACCGAACGCCGAGAAGATGTCCTCGACGTTCGAGAACCCGGCGCCGCCGCCCTGGTTGCCGCGGAGGCCATCGAGCCCGAAGCGATCGTAGCGAGCACGCTGATCGTCGTCGGACAGGATCTGGTAGGCGTTCGACGCCTCCTTGAACTTGTCCTCGGCGGCCTTGTCGTTGGGGTTGTGATCCGGGTGGTACTGCTTCGCGAGCTTGTAGTACGCCTTCTTCAGATCGGAGGCGGTGGCCTGCCGATCCACACCGAGTACTTCATACAAATCGCGCATGGTCGTGGAGAATCACGGTCTTGGGTAATTCGGACCTGCGCGGCTGTCAAGGTAAGGTGCCCGCGTGCTGCGTCCTTCGGATCTCGCGCAGGGAGCCCCCGATGAGGGCGATGCCCTCCGGCGCGCCGAGACCTTGTTCGATCGAGCGTCGCAAAGCGGCCTGGATCTCACGAGGTTGAGTGAGGTCGGGGCGCGGATCGCGACCCTCGCGTGCCACGCCGCCCCCTACCTCGCGACCCTCCTGGCACGAGATCCCCATCGCCTGCTCCGGGTCGCCGCGGACCCGTATCTGCGCCGCGAGAAGCCCCGCGAGGTTCTCGCAGCCGAGCTCGCGGGGCGGGCGGCGGCCGTGCACACCCCGGAGGATCTCCGCCGCGTGCTGCGTCAGCTCCGGGCCGACGAGCTGGTCCGGCTCGGGGTCCGCGAGCTCGAGCTCGGCCTCCAGGCGGAGGTCGGCCGCGAGCTGGCCCGGCTCGCCGACGGCTGCTTCGACACTGCGATCCGGTTCCACGACGGCGAGCTGCGGGCCCGCTATGGCCCGCCCCGCTACCTCGACGACGACGGCCGCGAGCGCGATGCGATGCTCGCCGTCATCGGCATGGGCAAGCTCGGCGGCCAGGAGCTCAACTTCGCCTCCGACGTCGACGTCATCTACATCTACTCGTCCGATCAGGGCGAGGCCGGGCCGCTCTCGCTCCACGAGTACTTCGCGAAGCTCTGCCTCGCCGTCACCACGGCGCTCTCCGAGGTCACCGACGAGGATGTCGTGTTCCGCGTCGATCTGCGGCTGCGCCCCGAGGGCAGCAAGGGTGCGATCGCGAACTCGCTCGCGCAGACCGAGCGCTACTACGAGACGTTCGGCCGGCCGTGGGAGCGCCAGGCGTGGATCAAGGCGCGCGCGTGCGCCGGCGACCCCGGACTTGGCGCGGAGATCCTGGAGATGCTCCGGCCGTTCGTGTTCCCGCGGCTCGTCGCGCCGACGGTGATCGACGACGTCCGCGAGCTCAACCGCCGGATCAAGCGCGAGCTCGTGCGGCGGCCGCGCGGCGCCGCGGACTTCGCGGGCTTCGATCTCAAGAACGGCGAAGGCGGCATCCGCGAGATCGAGTTCTTCGTGCAGGCGCTCCAGCTGATCCACGCCGGCAAGCGCGCGAGCCTGCGGATCCGCGGCACGCTCGCCGCGCTCGACGCGCTGCTGTTCGCGGGCGTCGTCACCGATGACGAGCATGGCAGCCTGTCGCGCGCGTATCGCTGGCTGCGCCACGCCGAGCACGTGCTGCAGCTCGAAGGCGGGCTGCAGACCCAGATCGTCCCCGAGGATGACGAGCGTCGTCGCGTGCTGGCACGCCGGCTCGGCTACGCGACCGACGTCCAGCTCGCGAGCGATCTCGTCAAGCACACGACCGCGGTGGAGCGGCTGTTCGCGTCGCTCGGGGATCCAGGCGATGCCGACGAGCGCTCCGAGGTCCGGGCGATCCTGACCGGCGAGCTCACGCCTGCCGAGGAGGCCGAGGCGCTGACCCGGCTCGGCTTCGTGGACGGCGCCGCCGCCCGCGCCGAGCTGGTGCG
>JALZOI010000187.1 GCA_030857245.1 Myxococcota bacterium | reverse complement strand
GCTCACGACGCCTCGTCCTTCGGGCGCGGCGCGGCCAGCGCGGCAGGCTCGGCAGGCTCGGCCGCCCCGAGCGCCGCGGGTTCCTCCGTGGCTCCCGGTTTCCTCACGACGCGAGTCGCGACCTCGACGAGCAGCTCGATCACCGCGACGAGCCGCTCGGCGCTGGCCGGCACGCGCCCGAGCGCGAGGTCGGACAGCGGCATCGGATGATCGAGCGGCGCGCCGCGGCCGGGATAGACGCGGTAGCGCACGCCCTCGCCTGCCCAGTACGCGAGCCAGCCGTCGAGCGTCGCCACGGCGCGCGCGCGCGTGCCGTCATCGAACATCCGCTGCAGCGCGCGCTCGCTCCCCCGGATCTTGAACCGCTGATCGAACGCCTCGTCGCCGCAGCGGAACAGGGGCTGCGCCGGCGGGGCGGGCGGGTTCGTGCCCTGCCCGCGCTCCGGGATCGCCCACAGCGTCAGCGTCGCCTTGTGGACCTCGTCGATGTCGCGCCCGATCACGACGTCGAGCGCGAGCACGCTGCCATCGATCCGCTCGATCCGCGTCCGCACCGTGACGCCGTCGACCTCGCCGACGATCACCGAGGACGCGAGCCCGCCCTCGCCGCGCGTGGTCAAGCTGTGGACGTCGCCGCCGAGCGCGCGCCGCAGGCCGGCGGTCACCGCGCCGATGTACGTCGACCACGTCGCGTCGCCGATTGGTGGCGCCTCGCTGACGAGCGGCAGCGCGGCGAGCTCCTCCTCGCGGACCTTCCGCGCGGCCTCGACGATCAGCGCCACGCCGAGCAGCGGCAGCAAGTAATGATGCGACCACTTGAAGCCGTAGCCGCCGAGCAGGATCAGCGCGATGCCGGCACCGATGGTGCGCCGGGCCGCGCTGTCTGCGAGCGCGCACGACGCCAGCGTCCACGCGAGCGTCGCGATCGCGAGCAGGTAGAGCGCGAGCTTCGGATCCGCCTGGGTCTGCTCGAGCTGGACGCCGATGGCGAGCGTCGACGCCTTCGCCGCGCTCAGGTACGACATCCGGGCGAGCACCGCGCCGAGCGCCGCGATCGACATCGCGATCACGACGGGGATCGGGCGCGCCACCGCCCGCGCGAAGGGGCGCGGCGCGAAGCAGTACGGCGTGAGCAGCGCGGCGAGGCACAGCCCGGTGACGCCGAGCCGGGTCAGCGCCTGACCGGGGCCATCGAACGTGTTCTCGGGCCACAGGAACTCGGCGCCGATCACGCTCGCGGTGTGCAGCAGCAGCGGGATGGCGATGACCGGCAAGCCGACCTGGACCCCGAGATCCCGGTCCTTGCCGAACCCGCTCGCGACCAGCGCGACCAGCGCGGCGGCGAACGCGAGCTCGAGCGGCAGGCTGATCCACGCGGGCGACGCGACGAGGAGCGGGATCGCCGCGAACAGCGCCGCGACGCCGAGCAGGCCGTGCGCGATCAGGTCACGACGTCCGCGCCGCGCCGTGAACGCGGCCACGCAGCGCGCGGCGATCACGAGGACGACGAGCGTGCCCGCGAAGTAGAAGAGGAACAGCGCGAGGTAATCGAGGAACGTGTGCCACGCGGGGGGCACGCCGGTCGCCGGGCGCAGCAGCTCCACGGCCACCCGGTTGATCGCGACCTCGAGGAAGGCGACCGCCAGGAGGGCGTGGATTGCGGTCAACCCGGAGAGGAAGCGGCGCGACAACCAAAAAAACGTAGCTTTCTGAACCAGTTGGGTCAAGGCGCGCGAGCGGGTGGGCCCGCCCGGGTCGCCAAAAACTGGTCGCGAGCACCGAACCCGGCGAAAACCTACATGTGGCAAGCCGATCGGCGCTGGTGGTGCTGGGCCTGGGCCTGCTCGGGCTCGCCGGTCCGGGCGCGACTCCCGTCGCGGCCTCGCCGACCCCGGCGCCGCCCGCCCGGATCGTCGTGCTCGACGCCGGGCACGGCGGCTCCAACGCCGGCGCGAAGGGCCCGGTGCTCGTCGAGAAGCAGCTGACCCTGATGCTCGCGAACCAGGTCGCCGCGCGGCTGCGCGAGCGCCGCATCACCGTCCACTTGACCCGCACCGACGATCGCACGCTCACGCTCCGCCAGCGCGTGGCGACCGCGGACCGGCTGCGTGCCGATCTGTTCGTCAGTATCCACGCGAATGCGTCGCTGGCGCGCAGCCAGCGCGGCTACGAGACGTTCGTGCTGACGCCCCGCGGGGTCGACGTCGATGGGCGGGCGCTGCGCAGCAACCTGACGACGCCGCGACCGCTCGTCGATCCCGACGTCTCGTTGATCCTCGATGACGTCGAGCGCGGTGCCTCGCAGTGGGAGGCCGCGGATCTCGCGGCGCGCATGCAGCGGGCGCTGCGCGAGCGGCGTGGCGCGAGCGGCGACCGCGGGGTGCGCCAGGATGCGCATCACGTGCTGCTCGGCGCGACGATGCCGGCCGTGCTCGTCGAGGTCGGCTTCATCGATCACCCGATCGAGGGCAAGCAGCTCGCGACGCCCGAGGTCCAGGGGCTCGTCGCCGACGCGCTCGCCGAGGCGATCCTCGAGCAGCTCGCCGAGTGAGCTGACGCTGGCTCGCGCGCGTGCGCGTGCGCGATCCCCGCAGGACCCTCAGTTTTCCGGACGGGTCGCCGCAGATTTCCGAGATTGTTCGCGCGCGGCCGGCTCGCTAGCGTGCCCGCCATGAAGAGCTCGATCTGGATGGTGCTGCTCGCCGCCCTCGTGGCGGGACCCGCGTGTGGTGACAACGCGGCGCCCGGGGACGGCCCCGGCGACGGCGAGGATCCGATCGCGGACGGCCTCCGCGTCCGCCAGGTCTCGACGATCCCGCACGAGCAGGTCCGCGGCCTCGCCCTGGCGGCGCTCGCGGGCGACCGGCTCGCGATCGCCCGCGCCGACGCGAGCGGTGACGCGTTCTGCCCCGACTGCCTCGACCTGCCCGCCTCGGAGTGCCCGGCGCTGTGCATCCGGTCGACGATCTCGGTGGCGGTGCTCGATCCCGCGACCGGCGGGCTCGCCCCCTCGCGGCCCGTCGCCACCGTGTTCCCGGCGAGCTTCGATCACAGCGTCGACCAGCTCGAGATCGTCGCGCTCGGCGGCGACCGCCTCGGCGTCGCGTGGCTCGACTGCGACGACGCGCGGTGCGGCGGCCTCGCCGCGAAGCGCAGCTGCGCCGCGCGCTACACCACCGTCGATCTCGCGACCGGTGCCGTGGGCACGCCCCGGACGCTGTACGAGGGCTGGTTCGGCGATCTCTCCCTCGCGTTCGATCCGGTGAGCCGGCGGCTGCTCGCCGTGATCGGCAAGGACCTCGCGTTCGGCGCCGGCCTGTTCCGCGCACTGTTCGACGAGACCGGCGCCACCACGCTGTCGCCGTGGACCGCCCTCGGCAGCACCGCCGCGCGCAGCCCCGCCCTGCTCGCGACCGGCGGCGCGTTCCTCGTCGTCGCCGATGACTGGGCGCCCACGAGCGCGCCGCTCGCGACGCCGTGCCCGCAGTCGTGCGACTGCCTCGCCAGCGTCGGCATCGACCTCGCGACCGGCGGGCTGTTCGCGTTCCACGTCGGCGATGGGCCCGACCGCAGCGAGCGCATCGCGGACGGCGTCGATGACCGCGGCTTCTACGGCCGCCGCGAGCAGATCGCGGTGATCGACGCGGGCGGCCGCACGATGATCGCCGACACCCAGTCGATCGATCGCTCCGCCGAGATCTTCACCAACGACGGCACCGGCTGGGTCCCGCAGCTGCGCTCACCCGCGCCGATCCCGATGTGGATCGGCGCACTCGGCACCGCCGAGCGGCTCGCGTGGATCGGCGCGCGACCCGAGCCCGGCGGGTTCGCGACCGTGCAGCGCCTCGTCGCGGGGGTCGTCACCGAGGATGCCGAGCACCACGCCGCGTTCACCGAGCCGGTCGATGGTGCGGTGCTCGTGACGCTGCCGGTCGCCACCCCGGCGGGCGTCACCACGACGTACCTGGTCCGTGGCGTGTTCGCGCCCCGCGTCGGTCCTCAGCTCGGCTGGGACCGCTTCGAGCTGCTCGCGGTCGACGCCGTCTGGTGACTCGGCGATCGCCGACGCGCGCCCCGCCGACGCGGTCCAGATCCGAACGATCCCGCCAGCAGCGTTCAGTAGTACACGTTGGCGCGGAGCGCGCGATGGTCGGAGTACTTCCCGCCGGTTGCCGTCTCGCTGATCGTCCGGGCGCCTTTGAAGCCATGCCCGCCCTTCACGAGCATGAAGTCGATGCGGCGGCTGCCGACCGTCGAGGTCGAGTCCGGGCAGCCGCTGGCCGGGCAGGTCTCGGCGATCGGATCGCGGAAACCCTCGTCGATCGCCGCGGTCCACCAGCCCTTGGTGCCCTTGGTGGTATTGGCATCGCCGGCGACGATCTTCAGCGTTCCGCCGAGGGTGTCGACCGCGTTGCGAGCTTCCCTCATGTTCTCGTCCGCGCAGGCAGGTCCGTGCCACGTGCCCGTCGGCCAGTGGATGGACGCGACGCTGATCGTTTGGTTGGCCACGCGGTCGCGCAGGCGCACCGCCACGTTCTCGACGCGATCCTGGCTGGTCGGGGTGTCATCGAGGTTGGTGCAGCTCCCCGTACCCGCGTCCCAGTTGTCGGGCGCGTCCGAGCGCCACCGGGTGGCCGCCTCGTACGTGAAGCGATCCGTCCGGTAGATGACGGCGTTCGTCTGCTGATTCTTCAGCTTCCCGCAGGTGCTGGTGTAGCCCATCGAACCAGGGCTCGCGATCGCGATGACGCCTGCGTAGGTTCCGCGCAGCTCGCGGGTCATCCGCTTGGTCAGTTCCTCCAGCTGGGTGGAGCTCGAGATCTGCTGCGTGATGAAGAGGTCCGGGCTCTCGGGTTGCGCCTTGATGTACGCGAAGAGCTTGTTCCAGTCGCTGCTGCCGCAGCTGACCGGCAGCATGTTTTCGATGTTGTTGTTGTAGACGACCAGGTAGGCCGGCGAGTTGTTCACCACCACGGCCCCATCCGCCGGTAGCACCTCGACGTCGTCCTCCATGAGGTCGCCTTCCTCCTGCGGGTCCTCGGCGGTGCAGCCGAGCAGCGGCAGGGAGACGATGGCAGCGAGAGCGACTCGGGACGTCCAGTAGCGCATCGGCTCTCCTCGTGCGGGTCACGCCCCGCCGAAGCTCCACAACGCAAGCCGCGGGCCGGGCGCGGGATCACGTGATTCTCGGGACATCGCCATCGCCGCTGTAGCGGTGGGCGTTACAGCGATCGGGGGGTGGAGTCCCGGCGATCGCTGACCACGCGGCGCGCGATCGCGCACTCGATCGTGGCAACGCCCCGCTGCTCGACCAGTGCGGGCTGGGGGGACGGCGCGTGAGATCCACTCGTCGCGCGGGATCGAGGCGCAACCGATCACGTGAGCTCCGGCCGGCGCGACCGTCCGGTGTACCCGACCGCTACTGCGAGATCGGGCGCGGCCCGACCGGTGCCGTCGGCGGCGCGTCGACGTTCCAGATGTTCGCCTCCTGGTACTGACCGCTGTCCATCAGCGTGAAGCCGACGAACAGCGCCGACGCGAGGATCGCGCTCATGAAGACGACGGTGTGAAACACCTTGTCGTACTTGAGGTGCATGAAGAACAGGACGACGAGCGTCGCCTTGATCACGGCGATGAACATCGCGAGGGCGAGGTTGAGGTTCGCCCCGAGATCGATCTTGGTCGCGAGCACGGTGACGAGCGTCAGGACGAGCAGCGTCCCGCCGGTCCCCAGGAGCACCTTGACGGAGGCGACGTGGGAGATCCCGTGGTCATCGTGATGGTCGGTGTGCGATGCCATGGCGTCCTCAGTGGATCAGGTACAGGAGCGGGAACAGGAAGATCCAGATCAGATCGACGATGTGCCAGTAGAGGGCCGCGAAGTCGACGGGACCGAAGTAGTCCGCGGTGAAGTGGCCCTTGATGGCGCGGATCAGCAGCCACACGAACACGCCGATTCCGAAGAGGACGTGGATGCCGTGCAACCCCGTCATCGCGAAGTAGATCGTGAAGAACATGCTCGTGTGTTCGGGCGGCGGGCCCGCGTAGTGCTTCTCCTTCTCCTCCGCGTGCGTCAGCTTCTGCGGCGCCTGGAGCGACTTCTTGCCAAGCTCGATGGTCTGGACCTGCTCCGCGAACGGATCGCCGGGCGCGGCGACGGGTGCCGGTCCCTGGCACTCGGCCTTGACCCGCACGTCCGCCGCCTGGGTCGCGTGGTCGCCGTACTCGACGATGATGCCGTGCGTGTTGGAGCGCACGCAGCCGGTCGGCGCCGCGCCACCGGGGGCGGCCTTCTCGAGCTCCGCCGTCTTGGCGGCGACGTCCTTGCGGCAGTCGCTCTCGGAGCGATACGGCCCACCGAAGCGGAGCGCGTCACCCTCGCGCCAGGTGAACGAATAGCCGAGCTGGCAGACGGCGGGCTGGTACGCCGGGCGCCAGCACGGATACTGCTGCGGCGTGGCGCTGCGCCGCGACGCCGGCACCCACTCGGCGCACTGCTCGGTGATCGGCCGGATCGGGGCCTCGCGCTCGACGCGCTTGACCGTGCCGTTGGGACCCGGCACGTTCTCGTAGCTGACCTTGACCTCGGACACCGAGCACGACGCCTGGATGTCGTCCTTGCGGGTGTCCTGATCGATCGCGTAGTCGGGGAAGCAGCCGGCGAGCGGGCGCGCGGTGCCGAAGTCCCAGACGACGCTCGACTCGTGACCCGAGCAGCCGTTTTTCTTGGTGAGCAGCGGCGTCCCACCCGAGCTCACGCACGGGTCGAAGTAGCGCCCGAACAGGATCTGCTCGTGGATCTTGTGGTCGTACTCGACGTACTTGATGCCGAGGAAGGCGCACGCGCAGACCACGGTCGCCGCGAGGCACCCGATCAGCAGCTTGCGCTGACCAAGCTGGGCCGCGCGGACGGCCCACGCCGCGGTGAGGCTCGAGAAGATCAGGACGCCGGTGTTGATCGCGCCATACTTCACGTCGAGGTACTTGTGCGCGTACGCGTAGATCTCCGGGTGGTGATGCCGGTAGAGGATGTACGCCACGAACAGCCCCGAGAAGAACAGCACCTCCTGCGCGAGGAACAGCCAGATCCCGAGCTTGCCGGAGTCGAACTGGTGCTGCGCGTCGTCGTAGTGGTGCGCGATGAACCGCGAGCCGTGACCGTGGCCGTGACCATGGTCGTGGGCGTGGTCATCGCCGAGGACGTGCTCGGTATGGCCCGAGGGCGGATGTGCCTGGTCGCTCACTTGTCATCCTTCGGCGGGTCGGTGGGGGCGACGAAGCCACCCTCGCTGGGGAGGCTCACGGACGAGGTCGAGGTCGGCGGTCCGCCGGCCACGTCGGGACGGGCATGCGCGTGGGCGTGGCCCGGCGCCTGGTGCGGCTCGACGTCGAGCGGCGCGCGCCGCTCCCAGACGTCCTCGTCGATCTCGACGAGATCGTCGTAGTTGTAGATCTCGTGGAGGACCGGCGGCTTCTCGAAGTTATAGAGCGGCGGCGGCGACGGCGCCTGCCACTCGAGTGACGTCGCGCCCCACGGGTTGCGCGGCGCGCGCTTGCCCGTCTTGAACGACGCCATCAGGTAGCACACCGAGATGAAGATCGAGACGCCGAGGATGAAGGCGCCGATCGTCGAGAGCTGGTGATAGATCGTGAAGTGCGGGTCGTAGTCCCAGTAGCGCCGCGGCATGCCGCGCGAGCCCATGACGAACTGCGGGAGGAACGTCAGGTTGAACCCGACGAACACGCCGATCGCGCAGATCTTGCCGAGCTGCTCGTTGTACATGCGGCCCGTGAACTTCGGCCACCAGTAGTGGAGTGCGCCGAGGAACGCGACCAGCGTCGAGCCCATCATCACGTAGTGGAAGTGGGCGACGACGAAGTAGGTGTCGTGGAGGTGGACGTCGACGGCGAGGATGCCGAGGAACAGACCGGTGAGCCCGCCGATCGTGAACAGCAGCAGGAACGACAGCGCGTAGATCATCGGCGTCTTCAGCCGGATGTCGCCCTTGTAGAGCGTGGCGACCCAGTTGAAGACTTTCACCGCGGACGGGATGCCGACCGTGAAGGTCAGCGCCGAGAACACCATGTTCGCGAGCCGGGACTGCCCCGACACGAACATGTGGTGGCCCCACACGAGGAACGACAGCAGCGCGAGCGACAGCGACGAGTACGCGACGAAGCGGTAGCCGAACAGCGGCTTGCGCGAGAACGTCGACATCAGCTCGCTGATCACGCCCATGCCCGGGATGATCATGATGTAGACGGCGGGGTGCGAGTAGAACCAGAAGAAGTGCTGGAACAGCACCGGATCGCCGCCGAGCGTCGGATCGAAGATGCCGATGTGCGCGAACCGCTCGACGCTGAGCAGCAGCACCGTGATGGCGAGGACCGGCGTCGCGAGCACCTGCATGATCGCCGTGGCGTAGAGCGCCCAGATGTTGAGGGGGAGCTGAAACCAGCCCATGCCTTGCGGCCGGAACTTGTGGATCGTGACGATGAAGTTCAGGCCGGTAAAGATCGAGCTGAACCCCAGCAAGAACACGCCCGAGGTGGCGACGAGCACCGGCGTCTTCGACTCCAGCGAGTACGGGGTGTAGAGCGTCCAGCCGGTGTCGAGGCCACCGAACGGCACCGCGCCGACGAGCAGCAGCGCTCCGGCCACCCAGAAGTAGAACGATGCGAGGTTGAGGCGCGGGAATGCGACGTCGGGCGCACCCAGCTGGATCGGCATGATGATGTTGCCGAGCGCGGCCGGGATGCCGGGGATGATGACGAGGAACACCATCACGCCGCCGTGCAGCGTGAAGAACTTGTTGTACGTGTCCTGCGTGACGAGCCCGCCGCCGGGCGCCCACAGGTGCGCGCGCACGAGCAGCGCGAACGCGCCGCCGATCAGCAGCGAGAGCAGGATCCCGAACAGGTACATCATCCCGATCCGCTTGTGATCGAGCGTGAACAGCCAGCCTTTGATGCGCTTGCCGAGGGGCTGACCGTCGTGGGTCGAGAGGAAGTCCGGCTCGTCGACCGGGCCGTCGTTGCGGCCGCCGTTGAGCGGAATCGTGGAGATGAATGGTTTGGTCGCCATGTTCGCGGGCCCTTACTTGAGCGACTTGATGTAGGCGATGATGCCTTCGACGTCGCGCTCCTTGAGCTGACCCTCGAAAGCCGGCATCGCACCCGCCGGGTACCCCGCACGCACCTTCGCGTTCGGCGTCATCAGCGACTCGCGGATGTAGTTCTCGTCGACGGTGACCTTCGAGCCATCCGCCATCGCTTGCTGGGTTCCGAAGGTCCCCTTGAAGGTGGGACCGACGCGCGTGCTGCCGTCGATGCTGTGACAGGCCGCGCAGCCCTTCTTCTCGTAGAGCCGCTGGCCGTGCTCGACCGGATCGCCGCCGCCGTCGAGCGCCTGCTTGTCGGCGAGGTAGCGCTCGTAGTCGCCTTCGTTGTGGACGACCACGACCGCACGCCGACCGTCGGTCGTCTTGCCCATCTGCGAGTGATCGGTGCCGCAGTACTCCGCACACGTCAGCCGGTACGTGCCGGGCTTGGTCGGCATGAACCACGCGTACGTGTAGCGGCGCGGGATGATGTCCTGCTTGACGCGCATCACGGGCGCGTAGAACGCGTGGAGCACGTCCTTCGACGTCATCACCAGGCGGACGGGACGGTTGACCGGCACGTGGAGGTCAGAGTCCTCGACGCCGTTCGAGTGCGTGAAGTTCCAGTTCCACCGCCACGCGAGGAGCTGGACCTCGACGGCCTTGTTCGGCGGCGTGACGATCTTCACGTACGTACGCCACCCGTAATAGAACAGGAACACGCAGATGATCGTCGGGATCACGGTCCACGTGATCTCGAGGGCGTCGTTGTGGCCGGCGCTCGGCTGGGCCTTGTGGCCGGGGCGGTGGCGATACTTGATGACGAAGAAGACCACCGCGCCGGTGATCGCGAAGAAGAAGAACGCCGACAGGCCGAGCACCGCGTAGAACATGCGGTCGGAGTCGTCGGCCTCGATGTTGACGGCCTTCGGCATCCAGAACGTGCCGTCCTCCATGATCGGGCGGTACGCGAGCTCCTCGTACCAGGTGCGCTCCGGGGCGCCGGCAGCGGGGGCCGGGGCGACCGCCGGGTTCGCCGGGCCACCCGGGTTGGTGCTCGACGTCGACTGGTTCAGCGCCGGGTCGGGCGGCGGCCGCCGGGTGGCGTCGCTGCTATCGCCGGTCCCCGGCCCGGGCCCTTGCTTGTCGGGCTGGTCGACCGGCGGTGGCTTGGTGCCGGCCGGGCCATCGGGCTGCGTCGGTTGCTTCACGACCTGCGGCTCGGCCGCGGTCGGCTGGGCCGCGGCGAACGGCGACCCGAAGATCGCGAACAAGATCACGATCGCGACCACGGAGGTGGTCACGACGGCGATCAGCGTACGAGTGAAGGACTTCATGACAACTCTGGCCTCCCGGACCTGGGCGTCCGACGACGACGCAGCAAAAAGAACCCGAAGCCACCGGCGAACAGGACGACGAAGCCGGCGGCCGCGACCCGAAGGGCCATGACACCTGCGCGCGAGTGATCCTTCGCGGCGGGATCGAAGTGATAGCAGCGGTTCATGAAGCCGACCGCGCTCTGCGGCTCGGCGAGCCCCGCCTTGAAGATCGACTCGCGCAGCACCTCCGGCTCGAACTCGATGCCGTAGACGTAGCGCGTGACGACACCGGTGGTGCTGAGGAGGATCAAGGCGGCGGGGTGCGCCCACTCGGCGCGGTCCTTGATGTACACGTACGCGAATCCTACCGAGTCCGCGACGCGACGGATCGCCGCAGCATCACCCGGCTTTTCCGCCACGAGGAACGTCCAGCCGGCGCGCACACTCGCGCGCTGCGCATCGCTCATGGGACCGAGCTTCGCGAGGTAGCGCTCGCGAGTCTTCGCGAGCCGCTCGGGCGTCTCGTTCGGCTCGAGCCCGATCGTGATGATCCGGAACTGCGCGCCGATCCGGAACACGACCGAGCGGCCGGGAGCTTCGCGGTCGGCCGCGCCCTCGGGGACGCTGTCGCCCGGCCCGGCGGGCACGGGGCCCGGCGCGGCGA
>JALZOI010000186.1 GCA_030857245.1 Myxococcota bacterium | reverse complement strand
ATGGTCGCGTCGATGCGGAAGTTCCTGCACGCCGTTTACAGCATCGCGCTGAGCCGGAAGCCGTTCGTCCTCAAACAGCAGGAGAGCGAATCATGACGATTTCTGTTGCGAGAGCTACACGGTATCTCACTCGTCACTTTCAAACGTGGCGCCGCTGGAAAGGATTCTGGAAGGGCCAGTACGGCGAAGGTCACGACCCGGGCCTCACGTATCCGCGTGATCGCGTCGAGGTCGCCGTGCGGCTCACGCGGCCAGGCGACGCGCTCGACGAAGAGATGCGCCTGATCCAACGCCTCAAACCCCGGGACAATCTCATCGGCCAACCGATCGAGGACGAGGTCCCGTTCTGAACATGGAGAGCCCGATGACTGAACCGATGTTCGAGATCACGTCCTACAACCCGACCACCAAGAAGCTCCGCGCGCGCCTGCACCCGAGTGCGCGCGAGGTGCGCGGACCCTGGCGCTGGCCGCTGCCGCGTCTCGGGAACCGGAGCCCGGTCGTGCTGGCCGAGCACACCTCCGCAGAGCGCCGAGGCATTGACCTCGGCTACGCAGTCGCGAGCTTCGACAGCGAGCTGTTCGTCCCGGTTCATGCGGCGCAGTCCGGTGAGGTCTCGTTCGCGATCGAAGGTGATGACGGCTGCGCGGTCAGCATCGATCACGGCGGCTGGACGACGCACTACGGCCACATGTCCAAGATGTTCGTGACGCGGAACCTCGGACGGCTCCGGCGTCGGCAGTACTTGCGAGCTGGCGAAGTCATCGGAAACGCGGCGAGGTCGCCGCTGCACATTCGATTCGAGCTCCACGTGTGGACCGACGATCGCGGGTTCGTCGCCGTTGATCCCGTGAAGCAGCTCGAGGACTGGGCCGTGACGCCGCCCCCGGGTGACTTGCGCGCGCCGCGCACGTCGACGAATGACAACGAAGCCGCATAGGAGCCCGTCATGGACCAGCTACTCGAAGCCATTCGCAATGCAACGGGAACGGACGCCAGCGACGAGGCGCGAGCCGCAGGTGCACAGGCGTGCCGCACCATCCTCAGTGCGCTCGAAGCGAAGCCAGGTGAGCCGCTCGTCTCAGCGGGGGCCACCATGTCGCCGATCGCGGCTGCGGTCTCCGTATTCCGGGGCATGACGCCGGAGCAGCTGCTCGACCTGGCGATCGCGCGCCTCAAGGCGGCGGTTCCCGAAGGCACGCCGACCGTCGCGGCGCAGCCGGTCAAGTTCCACCTTTTGCCGCTCCCCGAGATCGGACGTCGGTCATGAGCGACGCTGCAGTGGAAGCTCCGCGCGACGTCCTGTGCGCCGACGAGGTTGCGGCGTGGTTCGCGGTCGATCGCAAGACCGTGTACTCGGCGGCGATCCGCGGCGAGATTCCGCACCAGCGTTTGGGCAAGCGCCTTCTGTTCAGTCGCGTCGCACTCGTGTCATGGTTGGCGCGTGAGCGGGCAGGTTCTCGTCGGATGGAGGCTCGAGATGAGCGCACGACGAGATAGTCGGTATGGCCATTGGCTGTATCGAAAGCAGTTCCGGACGTCCGATGGACGCACGATCCGGATCTTTGGAGTTCCGACGACGGTAGGTCTGCCAGATAGCAAGGCAGGCGCCGAGCAAGCGGAACGCCAGCACATCGATCGCGTCCTGAAAACCGGCGAGGTCACGCAGACCGCGCCCGCACCGAAAGAGGTTCCGACACTCAGAGAGTTCGTGCCGACGTTCATGGATATGTCGCGCGTGAAGAACAAGCCGTCGTGGATGAACACGAAGGAGATCCAGCTGCGCATCCATCTTCTCCCTGCGCTCGGCGATCATCGCCTCGATCAGATCGGTTACGCCGAGATCGAGGATCTGAAGATCGAGCTTGCGGGGAAGACCGTGCAGAACGCGGATCGCCGGAAGGGTCGTCCCGAAGACGGGTCGCTACGGAAGCTGTCACCCAAGACGATCAACAACTGCCTCACGATCCTTCGCCGGATCCTTGTCGTCGCGCGCAAGCGCGGCCTCATCGCGACGGTGCCGGAGGTGGAGTGGTTGCGTCCGCCGAAACCTGACTTCGACTTCTGGACGTTCGAGGAAGCGGAGCGATTGCTGGCGGGAGCCGAGGGTGAAGAGCGCACGATGATCCTGGTGGGACTGAAGACCGGGCTTCGCTTCGGCGAGTTGCTCGGTCTGCGGTGGCAGGATGTCGACCTGGTTGCAGGTCGCATCATGGTTCGCCAGAGCATCGTGCTGGGGAAGGTGGGCACGCCGAAGTCGGGCTACGCACGCGAAGTGCCGCTCGGCGAGGACGTGCTCAAGGCCCTCAAGGCGCACCGTCACCTCCGTGGTCCGCTCGTGTTCTGTGATCTCGATGGTCACATGCTCACGCAGGGCGAGCCTCGGTACTGGATCGAACGAGCGTGCAAGAAGGCCGGGCTTCGCCAGCTCGGCTGGCACTGCTTGCGCCACACGTTCGCGAGTCACCTCGCGATGCGCGGCGCGCCGCTCAAGGCGATCCAGGAGATGCTCGGACACGCGACGATCCAGATGACGATGCGGTACGCGCACCTCGCGCCGGAAGTCGCGAGGGATGCTGTTCGGCTGCTCGATTCCGGATCGGTTTCCGGGAAAAGTGGCAGCGTGGTGGCAGCGTCGTCGAAAAGTTGATCTAACGCTGCGGAATTAAACGGAAGCGCATGGGAATCGAACCCACCGTGCCGCCGCTCTCGCGGAGCACCATCGGTTTTGAAGACCGAGACCAGCACCAGTCCAGTGCGCGCTTCCACCGGCCTTATCACACGGAGATCCGGGTTCGGCAAGCGGGCGGGGCGGCCCTCGGGTCAGAACCGGCCGGCGGCGCCGAGCGTGACTCCGCGCGACGCGGCCGACAACGTCGGCGCCCAGCGCGCGCGCTGCTCGGTGCGCTTCGCGAGGAACCGCGCGTCGAGGGCGCTCGCGACGACGAGCCCGCCGAGGAGCCCGACCAGCAAGCCCGGCGTCGACGCGCGCTCGCACGTGGGACAGTTGTCGCGTGGGGCGTCGGGGGGACCGAACGTCTCGCCGAGCGCGCCGCCGACCGCGGGGAGCAGGATGCGAAGGCCGAGGCTCGCGAGGCCGCCACGCCAGTTGCCCTTGACGAAGTGCACGGTCGGCGCGGCGAGCAACAGGCCGCCGAGCCCGAGCCCCGTGCCCATCGGCGCATCACCACCGCCGAGCAGCTGCGTGTCGACGAGCACCATCCCCGCGGACGCCAGATCGACGAGTCGCACCGTGCTCGCGTACGAGTGCGTGACCGTCACCGGCTCCTCGTCGTGCACCGGCGCGGCCGGCGCGAGCGGCGTGGTCGAGCCCGGCGCCTGCGCCGCTGCAGGAGCGGCGGTGAGGCTCGACCCGACGACCACCGCGACGGCGGCGGCGAACTTGCTGGGAGTCTGGGACCTGACGACGTTCATGCCCCTTGCCGACAGCACTCCGTGCACCAGGTCCCATGGTGTGATTCCGGGAGGTTCGGCGCCGCGCGCTTCGGGTTCACGCCGCCAGCCTGACAGCCGCGTCATGCAACGAACCCACGTCGACCGAGCGACGCGCATGCGCGCCCCGATCCGCGGACGCGCTCAGGAGATGTCGACGTGCTTGACGAGGTCGGCGTCGGACATCTTCGTGTAGTCGACGTCCTGGCTGCGGACGACGCAGGTCTCGAGCGGCGCCTTGAGCTCACCGCGGAGCTGGCCGAGGAACTTCGGCGGCGCGACGATCACGAGGCGCTCGAAGCCGCCGGCCTCGCGGTGGGTCTCGAGCTCGCCGGCGATCAGCCGTGCGAAGTCGTGCTCGCCGCGGTCTTCGTGCGAGTCGCTACGCTGCGTCTTCTCGCGGCTGTGCTCGCGGTCGAGCTTGCGCGCAAGGCGCCACGGCTCGGTCGGGCCCATGGTCTGAAACAGGCGAGCGTGGCTGCCGTCCGCGACGAGAATCCAGGTTTGAATCATGCACCGCAGTACCACGCACGTCGGTGCTCGCGGCGGTGCGCTCAGCGTGGACGCCCTCATTCGCGCGCGCTTGCGCGAAGCTCGCACGCCCCGCTTGCGCCAACCCCGCACGCGGACGGCAGCTTTGCCATCAGCTTCGTCGTGTCGACCTGGATCCCGTACAACGTCGCGCTCATGACCGCGACGTTCCGCTGAGCCGCGTGGCGGTCGGCCGGCCCACCGCTTGCTCCCCTCGACCGGATGGTCCAGCGATGTCGCGTTCTCCGTCACCTCGCGTCCCTGGGCTCGCTGCTGGCGGTCGCATGCGGTGGAGTTCCCGACACCGCGCCGGATGCCGGAGCCCCCGATGCCGCGATCCGCGACTACCGCGCTGAGGTCGTCCGCGAGCTGGTGTTCGAGGACGCCGGGCGCCGGTTCCCGGTCCAGCTCGTGCGCATCGGGCGACCGGACGGCGCCACCACGTACGTGCAGTGGATCCGCAGCGACGTTCCAGGCCCGCGCCCCGCGGTGCTCGAGACCGATCCGTACGGCGGCATCGACTGGTCGGGCGAGGAGGTGGACGCGCGGTGGGCGAGGCGCGCGCCCGGCTCGTACCCGGATGACGATGGGCCCGGTGGGGCGGGCGCGCGCCTGTCGTACCAGCTGGTGTCGCCGCAGGCGGCGAACGAGGCGGCACGTCCGCACCTCCTCAACGGCCTGTCGACGGTGCGGGTCTTCGGGCGGTTCTATGCCGGCGGCTCGGCGCGTGACGACATCGAGGACATGAAGGCGGGGATGTGGTTCCTCGCCGAGCAGCCCGACGTCGATCGCACACGGATCGGCACTTTCGGCGGCTCGTGGGGCGGGTTCGAGTCGCTCTATGCGAGCGCGCAGGGCGATCGCCGGGTCGCCCCACGCGTCACGGTGGCGATGTTCCCGCTGCACGACCTCGCAGCGTGGACGCGGTTCGTGCTCACGCGTGCCGAGCCCGTCCGCTCGCTGATCGACGGCCACCTCCAGCGCGTCCATGCGGCCACGGGGGGCGCCGACGGTGACTTCACCGGTTGGAGCACCGCCGAGCTCTGCAGCGGGTTGCCAGCCGACACCCTCGTGCTGCACGACGAGCTCGATAACCTCGTCCCGCTCTCGCAGTCCGAGCACCTGCTCGAGACGTGTGGCGCGGACCACGTGTACTGGCGTCGCGGCACCGCGGCGGACCCCGGCGATGCGACCCACGGCCCGCTGCTCGCGGAGCCCACGTTCCCGTCGATCTACACGTTCGCCTACGCGTACCTCCACCTCCGGCTCGTCGCCAGCGGCTCCGTCCTCGGGTTCGTCGCCCCGGCCGCGCTGCGCGCCTACCTCGCGACGGTACGGGCGGCCCAGCAGCGCAACGCGCCCATCGACGGCGTGGCCGCGCGGCTGCGCGAGCTGTGCACGGCGCGGCTCACCGTCATCGACGTCGAGTCCGGCGTCACCGTGACCGGCGCCACCGTCGTCGCGGCCGCCGTCAACGCGATCTGGGGAACGGCGTACACCGCCGCGACGATCGACGCCGCGCTGGCCACCGGCGTGCCGCCCCCGTGATCGGGGCCGCCGTCACGGCGTTCGCTCGATCGCGCGGAGCAGCTGCTGCTGCGTGAATGGCTTCTGCAGGAACCGCGTGCGCGGCTGCGGGGCCGGCATGTCGACGCGGTTGTAGCCGCTCATCAACACGACGTACGCCTCCGGTCGCAGGACGCGGATCTGCGCGGCGAGGTCGGGGCCGCTGAGGTCGGGCATCGTGACGTCGATGAGGAACGTGATGACCCGCGTCGAGCGGGCGATCGCGAGCGCCTCGCCGACCGTGCCGGCGACGTGCACGTGGTAGCCGGCCTCGTCGAGCTGGTTCGCGAGCGTGGTGCGGAGCAGCTCGTCATCATCGACGACGAGCACCGTGCCCAGATCCGTGGGGGCCGGCGTCACGCTGCGCGCCAGCAGCGTCGTCCCGCGACCGTGCGCGGGCAGGAAGATCTTGAAGCAGGTGCCGCGGCCGAGCTCGCTGTGGACCCTCATCGTGCCGTGGTGCCCGCGGACGATGCCGTGCACCGCCGCGAGGCCGAGGCCGCGCCCCGTCGCCTTCGTCGTGAAGAACGGATCGAAGATCTGCGCCGCGATCTCCGGGGTCATGCCGGGACCATCATCGGAGACCTCGAGCGCGACGTAGCTGCCCGGTGTGATGTCAGGTCGCGAGGTCGCCGCGATGGTGGCGGCGTCGAGTTGCTCGACGGAGGTCGTGATCTTGATCGTCCCGCCGCCCGGCGTCAGCGCCTCGGCGGCGTTGAGCACGAGGTTCATCACGATCTGCCGCAGCTGGGTCGCGTCGACCATGATCGTGGTGCCGCGGGTCGCGAGGGCCAGCTCGATCTGCGCGTGCGCACCGACGTTGACCTCGAGCACCTCGATCATCTCGGTGACGAGCGCGTCGAGCGCGACCTCCTCGATATGGAAGCGACCCTGGCCGGAGTATGCGAGCAGCTGGCGGCACAGCTCGGCCGCGCGGGCCGACGCCGTCATGATGTGCTCGAGCGAGCTCACCGCGGCCGGCACCTGGACCGCGTGCCGCATCGCGAGCTGGGCGTTGCCGACGATGCTCGCGAGCAGATTGTTGAAGTCGTGCGCGATGTTGCCGGCCATGTGGCCAAGGCTCTCGAGCTTCTGCGCGTCGAACATCTTCTTCTCGAGCGCGCGCTGCTCGGTCAGGTCCTCGATCACGGCGATCGAGCGCAGGAACGCACCGTTGTCGCTGCGGACCGCCACGCCGCGCAGCCGCACCGGGATCAGCACGCCGTCCTTGCGGCGCATGTCGTACTCGACGTCGCACGAGCCGGTCTCGAAGAAGCGCGGCAGCACGACCTCCCGCGCATAGCGCGCGCTCTCCTCGCTGAGGAACTCGGTCGAGCGCCGGCCGATCACCTCGTCCCACGTGTAGCCAAGCCGGGTCAGCCACTGATCGCTGACCTCCTCGATCCGGCCCTGGTTATCGATGCTGTGCAACATCGTCGGGGTCACGCGGAGCGAGGACACGTCGCCATCCTACCCCCGTCCCGGGCGCTCGGGTCGCGCCGCGCTTCCCCGGAGATTCTCCGAGGCCCGCCGCAACCCCGCGAATCGGCCCGCGCGCCACCGCGCGCACCAGCCCCCCACCAGCTAGACGCGCCTGTCAGCGGATTCGGACTGACGAGCGCGTCACACCTCTCTATAATCGATGTGAGCAGCCGGGACTGATGCCGACCTCCGCGCGCCGACATAAGAGGGTCTCCAGGTCCACCGTGTGGGCCGCGATCGCCACGGCGCTCGTGGTCCATGGCGCGGTGCTCGGTAGCGTCGATGCCTTCGGCACGGGGCTGGTCGGCAGCGGCGGGTTCTCGGCGAGGTCGGAGAGCGCCGCGGCCGAACGCGAGATCGCGCTGCAGACCACGTGCTCGGGCGATGTGTTGCTCGCGACGTCGGCGCGCGCGCTGATGTGCCTCGCACCGTGGCGCGGTGACCTCGAGGGGTGCGGCGACGATCTCGCGATGACGATGTGGATGGATCTGTCGTCGTGCCGCGGCGCGACGGACGCGATCGCCGCGGTCTCGATGATCACCCCGAAGGCGGCCGCGAAGCTGACGCCGATCGACGCCGAGGCGCTGATCGAGGAGCTCCAGCCCAAGCCCGAGGCGCAGCAGCCGCCACCACCGGTGCCTCCCCCGCAGCCGCAGCAACAGCCGCCCCCGCCCCCGCCACCACCGCCGGCACCGACGCGGCCGCAGCAGGTCGTCGAGACGGCGAAGCCGAGTGACGAGCAGGAGCCCGACAACGCGCGGTTCCTCGCCGAGCACAACACCAAGGCCGACAAGCAGACCGTCGCGCGCGGCGCGCGCAGCGAGCCGATGGTCGCCAAGAGCAAGCCCGAGGATCTCGCGGTCAAGGACAAGCCGAAGGACGAGCCGTCCGTCGCGAAGCTCGAGGACAAGCCGCCGGGCAAGCACGACAAGGCGCCCGATGCGAAGGGGTTGCTCTCGATGCGGCCGCCGGGTGCGCCGACGCAGCCCAACGAAGCTCCGCAGGACGCCAGGGTCCGAGGCGCGGCCGGCGGGCAGCAGGGTCCGATCGTCTCCGACGGCTTCATCCCCCGGCGTGGTGATGCCGCCGTCGAGCAGGCGCGTCGCGATCCCGGCGAGCTCACGAAGGGGCAGGGCGGCGCGGGCGGTGGCGCCCCGCAGGTCCCCGATCTCAAGCCGAGCAAGGACGTGCTCGAGCGGATCGCCGGCGGCGGCTCGGTCGATCACCTCGAGGAGATCGAGAGCTCGGACGAGACGGCGCTGTCGGCGAAGCGCTGGGTCTACGCGAGCTTCTTCAACCGCCTCAAGCGGCAGGTCGCGCAGAACTGGGAGCCCCAGGTCGTGTGGCGGCGCAGCGATCCGAGCGGCACCGCGCACGGGTTCAAGACGCGGGTCACCGAGGTCCGTGTCAGCCTGGCGCCGAACGGGACGCTGAGCAAGATCGTGGTGACCGCGCCCTCGGGCGTGAACGAGCTCGACGAGGAGGCCATCCGCGCGTTCCACGCCGCGGCGCCATTCCCGAACCCGCCCGATGGCCTCGTCAAGGAAGGCCACATCACGTTCGCGTTCTCGTTCTACTTCGAGATCGGCCAGTCCCGGACCTCCTGGAAAGTCATCCGGCAGTGATCTAGGCGTCGACGCGGCCGCGGGTGGCGTACGCTCGCGGCATGTCCCGCGTCGCGGCGGCGGTGGTGTCGATCGGGCTGCTCGGCGCGACCTTGTCGCCGTTGCATCGCAAGCCCGCCGACGATGGCTACCCGCTGTCGACGTATCCGATGTTCGCCTGGAAGCGGCCGACCCAGCTGCGGTTGAGCTACGCGCTCGGCGTCACGCCGGCGGGCCGCCGCTACATCCCCCCGCGGCTCGTCGGCTCGTTCGAGGTGCTGCAGGCGCGCGCGACGATCGAGGGTGCGGTCAGCCGGGGCGGGCGCGAGCTCGCCGAGCTGTGCCACCGGATCGCCGCCAACGTGCGGCAGCGCGCTGACTTCGCCGACGTCACCGCGGTCCGGATCGTGACCGGCACGCACGAGGCGATCGACTTCCTGGTGCGCGGCGTGATCGGGCGCGAGATCGAGCGCATGCGGTGCGAGGTCCGGCCTCCGCCGCCTCCAGCGCCGGGGGCCGGGCCGTGATGCTGAGGCGGCTCGGTGCGTGGTGGTTCGCGCCCGCGCCGGCGGAGCGGCTCGCGGCACTGCGGATCCTGCTCGGCGGCTACGCGCTGGCGTACGTGTGGTACCGGTTCGGCGAGCTCGCGGCGATCCGCCACGTCGCCCGGTTCGCGCCGGTCGGCGTCACCCGGATCCTCGAGGAGCCGCTCGGCCCCACGCTGGTGATGGCGCTCGTGATCGTGACGATCGTGCTGCTGGCCGCGGTCGTCGTCGGGTTTCAGTACCGCGTCACCGCGCCGCTCGCGGCGGTCGCGCTGTTGTGGGTGACGAGCTACCGCAACTCGTGGGGCATGGTGTTCCACACCGAGAACCTGATGGCGCTGCACGTGATCGCGCTCGCGTGCCTGCCCGCCGCGGATCGCTGGGCGCTCGCGAAGCCGCCCGCGACCGCGCCCCCCGCGGGCTACGGCTGGGGGATCAAGCTGCTCGTCGCGCTGACCGCCGCGACGTACCTGCTCGCCGGCATCGCGAAGTTGCGGATCGCGGGTCTCGACTGGATCGACGGCGAGTTGCTGCGCAACCAGATCGCGATCGACAACCTGCGCAAGGCCTTGCTCGGCGATGCCGTCGCGCCGCTCGGCACCCAGTTCCTCGAGCATCCCTCGTACTTCACCGGGTTCTGCGCGCTGACGCTGCTGCTCGAGCTCGGCGCGCCGATCGCGCTGCTCGGCGGACGCCTGGCACGGGCCTGGGCCCTCGCGGCGTGGGGCTTCCATGTCGGCGTCGTCCTCCTCATGAACATCTGGTTTCTCTATCCGCTCATGGGCGCGGCCTTCGTGCCGATCCTCCACGCGGAGCGGCCGATGCACTGGCTGATCGGTCGGGTCGCGGCGTGGCGGGGCAGGTCCCGCGTCCGACCGCCGGGGTGATCTGGGTCGCAGGCGCAGCTCCGGTCGCGGGTCGGGAATACCCGACACATGACCCTGGTATGGCGCCTGCGGCGCTTCCGGCTTGCTCTGTAAACTACGGTTGTAGTAATCCTACGAAAGACGTCGTAACCACTCATGGCCCGCTCCCCCGATCTCACCGCCGCCGAGCTCCGCGTCCTCAAGGCGCTGTGGGAGGTCACCCGCGGGACCGTCGCTGACGTCCGCGCCGAGCTGGCTCGCCGCGGCCACGAGCTGGCCTATACGACGGTGATGACGCTGCTCGGCCGGCTCGCCGGCAAGGGCTCCGTGATCGTCGACAAGGAGCGCGAGCCCTTCCTCTACCGCGCGGCCCACCGTCGCGAGCTCGTGCTCCGCGACCGGCTGCGCGAGTTCGTGCGCGAGGTGTTCGACGGCAAGGCCGACTCGCTCGTGCTCAACCTGGTCGATGATCAAGCGCTGACCCGCGCGACCCTCGATGCGATCGAGGAGCGGATCGCCAAGGCCGAAGCCGACGCCGAGGCGAAGGCGGCCGCGTCGCCGCCGCCCGTCGGCACGCCGCGCCGGGGGAAGAAGTCGTGAGCGCGCTCGTCGAGCTCGGCGTCGCCGCGAAGAGCGCCGTGACGACGCTCGGCATGATGGCGGCGCAGGGCACCGTGCTCGCCGCCCTCGCGCTCGCGCTCGTCCTCGTCCGGGGCGGCCGGCTGCGGCCCGCCTGGCAGGCCGCGATCTGGCTCGTCGTGCTCGCGAAGTTCGTGCTGCCGTGGGGCCCCGCGATGCCGTGGTCGCTCTCGGATCTGATCTCGTCGCTGCGTCACGACGAGGGCGGCGTTGCTCTCGCACTCGTGCCGACGGTCTCCGGACCGGTCGCCGAGGCACCCCTCGCACCCGCGATCGGATGGCTCGTGCTCGCGACGATCTGGGCACTCGGCACGATGATCGTCCTCGGACGCACCCTCGCAGCGCAGCGCCGCGCCGTTCACGATGCCAGGCGCGCGGTCCCGGCACCCGCGTCTGCCCAGCACCTGCTCGCGATGC
>JALZOI010000783.1 GCA_030857245.1 Myxococcota bacterium | reverse complement strand
GCGCATCGCTCGGCCCGGCGCCCGTGATGAGCGGCGAGGATGTTCCGGTCGGCGAGGCCGGCGTCGTGCTCGTGCGGCTCGGGCCGAAGACGCCGTGGGGCCTGGTCGCCGCGGAGCAGCGGTATCTCGCCGGCGCGAAGGGCGTGCAGCGCGCGGTGCTGCGGCGGCTGTCGCCGGGCGGCTGGGTGATCGGCGTGACGACGACCGAGTCGGTGGAGCGGATCGCGCAGATCGCCCGCAAGGCGCCGTCGAGCGACACCACGGCCCGGGTCCGGATCGTCGGCGAGCTCGTCGAGGTCAACCTCCAGGTCGGGGCGCCGTGAGCGCGCACGGCCGGCTCCTCGACGGGCTCGGGCTCGTCCTCGCACTCGGGCTGGCCGCCGGGTGCGGTGGCTCGCAGGTCAGCGCCGGCGGCGTGACCCGTGACGATGCGATCCTCTCGATCCGCAGCAACGTCCGCGATGCGCAGGTCTACGTCGACGGCCGCTTCGTGACGCCGCTCGACGCCGCGGGCGGCGGCATCGCTGTGGAGCCCGGCCTGCATCGCTTCGAGCTCCGCCACGAGGACTACTTCTCGAGCTACCTCGAGCTCACCCTCGGTCGCGCCGAGCGCAAGAAGGTGTCGATGGAGCTCGCGCCGATCCTGCCGTAGCGCGGTCGCGAGCCGTCGGCGCCGGCGGGATCGAGCAAACGCCCGGCGGCGTTCGCAAGTGTGCAAGTAGGCTGCGCTCCCTGATCCGGGCCGTGGTACGCCCCTGGACCGTGGAGACCAAGCGTCCGACGCCCAGCGAGCTCGCACACGTGTTCGTGCTGCTGCGCTGGCTCTTGATCCTGATGTTCGTGGTGCTCGGCTGGGTGGTGCTGAGCTACCTCGCGCACGTGCTCGCGCCGATCCTCGCGGCGCTCGGCATCGCGTACCTGCTGCACCCGGTGCTCGACCGCCTCGTCGAACGCGGGATGAGCCGGGCGATGGGCGCTGGCCTGCTGCTGCTCGCGTTCCTCGGGGTCGTCATCGGGGCGATCGTGTTCGCGGTGCCGCGGATCGGCCATCAGGTCGCGGAGTTCATGCACGACCTCCCGGGGTTCGTGGCCAACCTCAGCCTGTGGGCCGAGGGGCGGTTCGGCATCGAGGTGCCGGACGACTGGAAGGCGTGGCTGCAGAGCGAGGAGGCCAAGAGCACGCTCGGCTCGATGTCCGGCCCGCTCCGCGAGCTCGCCGCGGTCGCGCTCGGCGGCGCGTTCAGCGTCCTCGCCGTGCTCGCCGAGCTCCTGCTGGTCCCGGTGTTCGCGTTCTACTTCCTCGCGGACTGGCCGAACCTGTGGCGCCGCCTCGAGCACATGGTGCCGCCGCGCCGCCGCGCCAACATCCGCGAGCTGGTCAAGCAGATCGACGGCGTCGTCTCGAACTGGGTGCGCGGCCAGGCGATCGTCACCACGATCCTCGCCGTGCTGTACGCGATCTCGTTCTCGATCGTCGGCATGCCGCTGTCGGTGCCGATCGGGCTGCTCGTCGGTGCGCTCACGGTGATCCCGTTCGTCGGCACCTTCGTCGGTGCCGCGATCGCCGGCCTCGTGACGCTCGGCGCGGGCGGCAGCATGGAGACGCTCGCGCTGGTCGGCGCCGTGATCGTCGTGCTGCACCTGCTCGAGGCCGCGGTGCTGACGCCCAAGATCGTCGGGCACCGGGTCGGGCTCTCCGAGGCCGGCGCGCTGCTCGCCGTGGTCGCGGGCGGCAAGCTGCTCGGCTTCGTCGGCGTCGTGCTCGCGGTGCCCATCGCCGCGACGTTCGCGGTGCTCGTGCGGTACGCGGTCCGCTACTACGAGACCACGTCCTTCTTCGGCCGCGAGTCCGATGCCGACGTCGTCGTGACGCCGTCGATGGCGCTGATCATGCCGGGCCAGCCCTGGATCTGGACGGGCGGCGGCTGGGGCTCGGAGCAGCCGCTGCACGATCTGGCCGCCGCGATCCGGCTCGAGACCTCGATCGCGGCGCGCGAGCACGACCGCGGGGGGATCGAGCCCGAGCTCGGACCCTCCGGCGTGCTGCGGCCCCAGGCGACGACGGCCAGCCCGCCGCTGCCCCTGCCTCCACCGCTGCCGCCACCGCTCCCCAAGCCGCCGAACCCCGACGACGAGCGCTAGCCGCACGGCGGGTCACGTCGCGCAAGCACCAGCACTGGCGCGAGCCGCTCGGGAGCGTGTCAGGGCGCCGGGGCCGCCGTGCCGCCGGCGGGATCCGCGGCCGGCTGCTCGGCATCGGGATCCGTCGTCGGCGTGTCGGCCGCATAGATGTCGGCCATGCACGTCAGCATCTCGCGCGCGATCCGCTGCGAGCGGTGGTTCGACTCGACGTCGTGCTGCGGCACCTTCTTGAGCGCCGTCTCGCCGCACGCCGCGGTCTTGCACGCGCAGACCTCGGCCTTGACGGCCTCGAGCTCGGCGAGGCCCGGGTCGCGGCACGCGGTCGCCGCGAGGACCGCGACGCCGATCACGAGTGCACGCACCATCGGGACGGACAGCATACGACACCGCTGCGGTGCGAGCAGCGCCGCGCGACACCTCCGCGGCATCGGACCGCATCCCGATCCGGCGTCATGGCGTCGGTCGGCGAAACGGGTGACAATCGTTCGATGCGAGCTTTCCCGTGCGGTCTTGCCGCGGTCGGCGTCCTCGGTGCCAGTGCCCTCGCACCCGCGCGGGCCGAGGCGGACGTGGTCAAGGTCTACGGCGAGCTCCACGGCGGCGCGATGGGCGGCTCCGGTCAGGCCGGCGATCAGCAGGACGAGGCGTTCTTCGCGACCGCGCCGCATGCCATGTACGGCGCGCGCGTGGGCGCCCGGTTCCTCGTGATCGATGCGACGATCCAGCACCACCAGTACCGCGGCGGCGGCGAGCTCGCGACCTGGACGCAGTTCATGGCGGGCCTCGGCTTCCAGGCCGACCTCGGCAGCGAGCAGCAGCGCAAGGCGCACACGAGCACGTACGTCGACGTCGGCGCGACCGTCGGCTTCGGGCTCGGCACCGGCCGCCAGGTCGAGCCGCCGCTCTCGAACGACGAGGTCACCGACAAGGGCTTCCTCGTCGAGGGCCGGCTCGGCTTCGGCAAGCACCTCAACAAGGTGCTCGACGTCGGCCTCGCGGTGCCGGTGTCGTGGGGCTACTTCTTCAAGAACGGCGTCGACGACACCGCCAACGATGTGTCGACCCAGTACCAGAGCCTCCAGATCGAGGCGGTGCTGTACCTCCGCGTCAACATCAAGCTGCTGTGAGGCGCGACCCGGCGGCTGCCATCCTGAGCTGGCTCGTCGACCCCGCGCGCTGACGCGGACGCTGGGCTACCGCACGCCGAGCGTGCCGGCGGCGGGCGTCGCGGTGGTCGGCGC
>JALZOI010000782.1 GCA_030857245.1 Myxococcota bacterium | reverse complement strand
GCAAATATCGTATGATGCGCCACCGCCGTCATGAAGAAGTTCCCCGACTTCGTCGCGCCGACCAAGGTCGCGTACCTGCCCGATCGCGGGCCCACGCTGCACCTGCGGCGGTGCAGCCTGCAGTCGGTCGATGATCCGACGCAGGAGTGGAGCTTCGACAAGGAGGAGATCCGGCTCGGCTCGATGGACGACAACGACGTCGTCCTCGGCGACGACACGGTGTCGCGCTACCACTGCCGGATCATCCAGGAGGACACCGGGTACACGCTGATCGATCAGCGGTCGACCAACGGCACCTTCATCAACAAGGTCCGCGTCCGCGAGGCGTTCATCAAGCCGGGCTCGATCGTCTCGGTCGGCCAGAGTCAGCTCCGCTTCAACGCCCGCGAGGAAGAGGTCCACATCGTCCCGTCGCGCAGCGATCGCTGCGCGGGGCTGATCGGCGGCAACGCCCGGATGCGCGAGATCTACTCGATCATCGAGAAGATCGCGCCGACCGCCACGACGGTCGTGATCGACGGCGAGACCGGCACCGGCAAGGAGGTCGTCGCGCAGGCGATCCACTCGCTGTCGCCGCGCGTCCGCAACGATCTCGTCGTGTTCGACTGCGGCGCCGTGCCGCCGAACCTGATCGAGAGCGAGCTGTTCGGTCACGAGAAGGGCAGCTTCACGGGCGCGATGATGACGCGCCAGGGTCTGTTCGAGCAGGCCGATGGCGGCACGCTATTCCTCGACGAGCTCGGCGAGCTGCCGATCGACCTGCAGCCCAAGCTGCTCCGCGTGCTCGAGCAGCGCGAGGTCCGACGCGTCGGGTCGACGAAGGCCAGCAAGGTCGACGTCCGCATCATCGCGGCGACCAACCGCAACCTCGAGGACGAGGTGAAGGCGGGCCGGTTCCGGCAGGATCTGTTCTACCGCCTCAGCGTCGTGCGGCTGCACCTGCCGTCGCTGCGCGAGCGCTCCGATGACATCCCGCAGCTCGTCACGCACTTCCTCGAGACCGGCGTCTACAACCGGGCGAACAACGCTCCGAAGGTCCGCGGCATCGCTCGCGACGCGATGGCCGCGCTCCAGGCGTACCCGTGGCCCGGCAACGTCCGCGAGCTCGTCAACGTGATCGAGCGCGCGGTCTCGTTCTGCGACAGCGAGCTGCTCGAGATCTCGGACCTGCCCGACTACGTGCGGACCGCCAAGCCCCCGACGCAGGGCACCCGGCCGCCCACCCAGACCGGCGGGACCCGGCGCGCGTCGACCGCCAGCAGCACCGGCGGCAACCCGGTCGTGTCGATGGATCCGAACGCGCCCGCCCCGATTCCACCCGACGAGCTGATGGCCGAGGGCGTCACGTTCAAGGACGCGAAGGAGCGCTGGGTCGCCGCGTTCGAGCGCGACTACATCCTCCAGCTGCTCCGGCGCAACACCGGCAACATCTCGCACGCCGCGCGCGCCGCCGACATCGACCGCAAGTACTTCCGGAAGCTGATGAAGAAGTACGACATCGAGGCGGCCGGTGTCGATGAAGATCCCGAAGAGGCCTGAGCGGCCGGCTCCGGACTCCGGGGCGTCGCCGCTGACGTCGCTGGCGTCGGCGCAGGAGCCCGCAGCCGACGGTGATCTCGAGGATGCTGGCGACGAGCTCGATCGCGATCTCGACCTGGCGCGCGTCCCGGTCACCGCGTTCACGCTGCCGCCCGGCGCCGATCTCTCGATCGACTGGGGCCAGACCTCGCACCTCCACGCCGACGGCTCGCCGCGCATCGTCGAGCGCGTCCTCGTCGTGCCGCCCGAGCTCGCGGGCCTCCGCCTCGATCACTTCGTGAAGACGCAGATCCCACGGCTGTCGCGCACCCGGATCCAGGTCGTGATCGACACCCAGCTGTCGCGCAGCGGCGACGGTGCCCCCCGACTCAAGCCGGCGACCACGGTGGCCGCCGGCGAGCAGTACGTGATCCGGAGGCCGGCGCGCCAGGAGCCGGCGTGCCCGCGCACGTTCACCGTGGTCCACGCCGATGCGCGCTGCTACGTGATCGACAAGCCCGCGCTGCTGCCCGTGCACGCGTCGGCGAAGTTCTACTTCAACACGCTGACCCGCGTGCTCGGCGAGCGCTTCCCCGACGAGCCCGAGCTGCAGATCTGTCATCGCCTCGATCGCGAGACCTCGGGCTGCCTCGTCGTCGCCCGCGATCGCGCGGCCGCCACCGTGATCAAGGGCGCGTTCGCCACGAAGGACAAGGTCACGAAGGAGTACCTCGCCGTCGTGCACGGGCAGCCGCCGTGGGACGCGCAGCACACCCTCGACATCCCGCTGCGGATCTCGCAGCCCGGCGATCCGACCCGGCTACCGCACGTCCGCATGCTGACCGGCCGCGGCGGCTCGCAGGCGATCACGCGCGTCCGTGTCGAGCGCCGCGCCGGTGCCTACGCCCTCGTCCGCTGCGTGCTGGTGACCGGCCGCCAGCACCAGATCCGCGCGCACCTCGCCGAGGCTGGCTATCCGATCGTCGGCGACAAGCTCTACGCTCACGGCGACGACGCCTTCATCCGGTTCTGCGACGAGGGCCTGGTCCCCGAGCTCGCCGCGCTGTTCGTGCTGCCGCGCCACGCGCTGCACGCCGCGCGGGTGACGTTCCCGCATCCCGATGGCTCGCAGATCGCCGCCGAGGCGCCGCTGCCGCCCGACCTCGCCGCGCTCGTCCCGGCGGCGTGAGCGTCAGCGCGCCGCGCGCGTGCTCGCGACGAGCCAGCGCTCGTCCCCGAGGATCGCGACGAGGTACCCGGCGTTCGCGGGCAGCGGCGCCGCGAGCGTGAACGTCTCGCCCGCCCGCGTCGCCGCCAGCTCGTGCAGGACGGGCGCATCCGCCGGGTAGTAGCCGAGCCGCGCCCCCGTCGTGTCGACCTCGAGCGGACGCAGCTCGACGGTGCGCTCCGGCGGCGACCACGCGCCGAGCACGCTGCGGAACCGGCCGTCCGCGAGCAACTCGCCGGTGATCGCGATCGGGTGCCGCTCGAAGCGCGCGGGCGCGGGATACGCGGGTGCCACGAACAGCGCGACGTGATGACGGACCGCCATGATGCCGAACCACGGGAACCGCTGCTGCGCGGCGGCGAGCACGAAGGTGAGCTTGGCGCGGATGCGCGCGGGGTCGCGCACGCGGTGGAGGTGGCGATGCGTGTGATCGAACCACGCCTGCGCGTACGGCTCGAGCGGCTTCGCGGCGGTCACCGCGTAGGAGTCACCCGCGAGGACGTACGGATGATGCTCGTCGTACGGCGGCGTCGCGCGCAGCCTCGCGAACATCGGGAAGCCCGAGAACGGGTACGTGTTGAGCCGCTGATCGAGTGCCGGGGTGAAGGCCGTCAGCACGTCGTAGAGCACGAACGCGAGGAT
>JALZOI010000185.1 GCA_030857245.1 Myxococcota bacterium | reverse complement strand
CCCCGGCGGCCCCGCGGCGGGAGCTCGTCCGCGAGGTCCGCTCGACGGATGGGCTCGGCGTCGTGCTGCTGGGCGTGGGCGCACTCGGCGCCGGCGTCGCGGGTGGGTACCTGCTGCGCTCTCGCTCGACCCGCGATGACGCGAGCCGGGCGCGCACGCTCGATGACGCCAACGCGCTCCACGATCGCGCCGATCGCGATCGGCTGATCGCGATCACGGTCGGCGGCGCCAGTGCCCTCGCGCTCGGCTTCGCGGTCTTCCGGCTCGCGCGGGGCAGCGAGTCCTCCGCCACCGAGCTCGCGCTGACCCCGACCGCCGGAGGTTCGATGATGGTGCTCACGCGGCCCTGGTGATCGTGCTGGGCGGCCGCCCGACTTCGGGCCTCGTGGAGGGGTGCTCGCGATCACCGAGCTGAAGCAGCGTCTGCGACGGGTCCTCAGTGTGGCAGCGGAGCGCTGTGGGCTCGTGCCGCCGTGATCTGCGGCATGGAATGCGGGGCTCACGCAGCGAGGACCCCGGGCGGTCGTCCGTCGCCGTGGCACGACCCGTGAACTCGTAGTCGGCACAATGTTAAAGCTTGGCCTGATCTCCACGTTCATGATGGTGCTCGCGGCTGCGAGCGCCCCGGGTTGCAGCGATAACGCGATCGACCGCGCGTACGATTGCAACGAAATCTGTGACAAGTACCGCGACTGCGCGGACGCCAACTACGACTCGAGCGCGTGCGCGTCGCGCTGTCGCGACATGGCGGGCGACAGCGAGGCCTACGAGGACAAGGCGGACGCGTGTCAGTCGTGCATCGATGATCGCTCGTGCGTCGGCGCGGCCTTCGGCTGCGCGAGCGAGTGCGCGGGCATCGTCCCCTGACCCTGTGAGCTGCGGCCCACGGGTCGCCAAGGCCGCCGAGCCGCCGAGCCGCCAAGGGATATAGGTCCGAGGAGGAACCCTCTCCTATATTGATCCCTTGGCGGCCATGGCGCGCTTTGCGCCGTTGGCGACTCGTCCGCGACTCGTCCGCGTCCTCTGCTCAGAGCGGCTCGAGCGCCAGCAGCGGATCACCCGCGTTGACATCCGCGCCATCGGGCACGAGCAGCTGCGTCACCCGCACCCGCTCGGGTAGCTCGGCGCCGCCGTACGTCACCCGGTGGAACGTCTTCATGACCTCGAGCAGGCACACGGTCGCGCCCGTCGCGAGCTCGTCGCCGGCCGTCACGAAGGCGGGCTTGTCGGGCGCGGCGCGGCCGTAGAACCGGCCGCTCGTCGGTGCGCGGAAGACGAGCCCCGTCGTGCCGAGCGGGGCCGACGTCGTCGCGATCCCCTCGCCTGCGCCGGCGGTCGCGTGCGGATCGAGCCGCACCAGCATCGCGCCGTACTCGACGGCCGGGCGGGCGAGTGCGGGGTCGCAGATCGCGATGACAGCACCGCGCGCCGTGGCCGGCGCGATCACGCGTGAGAGCTGGCCGAGCACGTCGAGCTCGCCGAGGATGCTGCCGGGCCGCACGGTATCGCCGAGCCTCACGCCGATGCGGAACCGTCCGGGCGCCGGACTCGTCAGCTCGACCGGATCCTCGCCCCGCGCGAGCGCGGTCACCGTCTTCTCGTGAAACCTCAACGGACGCCTCCGACGCCCGAGACCAGTGCCCGGAGATCGTGCATCGACCAGATCCGCGAGTTCTTGACCCGGCGATAGCCGGTGCCCTGGTACGCCATCTCGACGAGGGCCGACAGGTACGCGCGGAGCTCGCCGAGCTCGACGATCTCGTCGGTGTCCATCTGGCGCGCCGCGACGAACGGATCCATGTCGGCGCCGATCCGCGCCTCGGTCTCCGCCATGCCGGCCTCGATCTTCGCGCGCTCGGCGGGATCGGTCGCCATGATCTGGAAGTCGTCGTCGAGCTTGGTGTTGAACGCCGCGATCGCGAGCGTGCGGCCCTCCATGACGGACAGCCGCGACAGCGTCGTCGAGAGCTGGACGATCGGATCGTAGGGCAGGCCGCTCATGGCGTAGTAGCCGGCACCCGAGGCCTTGCGGAGCAGCACCGTGAACATCGGCGTCTGGTTCGTCGAGTTCGTGTAGATCAGCGAGCTGCCGTACGCGAGCAGGCCGTGGGCCTCGGCCTCGCGCCCGATGTCGAAGCCCGAGATGTCCTGCAGCCAGATCAGCGGGATGCCGTCGTCGTTGCAGGCGCGCGAGAACGCGCTCATCTTGGCGATGCCGCCGCGGTACAGGATGCCCGACGGCCGCTGGCGACCGGGATGCTCGGGGTCGCCGACCAGCCCTTGCCGGTTGATCACGAAGCCGGCGTAGAGCCCGCCGACCTTCCCGATCCCGCAGATCATCTCCTCGCCGACCTCGGGCATGACCTCCCAGAACAGCGACTGATCGACGAGCCGCGCGAGCACCTGGTTGGCGTCGTAGGCCTCGCGGTGATCGGTCGGGATCACGCCGCCGAGCTCGGCGGCGGCGAACCGCGGCTCGATCCCGCCGGGCGCATCGTCGCCGCGATAGAACGGCGCGCCCGAGCTCGGGAGCCGAGCGACGTCGCGACGGATGCACGTCAGCAAGGTGTCGTCGTCCGGAACGCGGACATCGGCGCAGCCCGACTGATGGACGTGGACCTCGGGGCCCCCGATGTCGAGCGACGTGATCTTCTGGCTCTTCGCGCCTTTGATGAGCGCGGCACCGGCGATCACCATGTAGGCCTGCTCGGTCATGTAGACGCGATCCGAGATGATCGGCATGTAGCCGCCACCGGCGATGCAGTCGCCGAACACGCCCGCGATCTGCGGCACGCCGTTGGCGGAGAGCAGGCTGTTCATCTTGAAGATGTGGCCGGCGCCGCGCGCGCCCGGGAAGCTCTTGCTCTGCTCGGGCAGGAACAGCCCCGAGCAGTCGACGAGGTACACGGTCGGCAGCCGGAGCCGGAGCGCCATCATCTGCGCGCGCTGGATCTTCTCGGGCGTGCGCGGCCACCACGCGCCCGACGCGACCGTGTTGTCGTTCGCGATCACCATGCACCAGCGACCCTCGATGCGAGCGAACGCGGTGACGACGCCGGCGGCCGGCGACTTCTGGTCGCCCGGGAACACCTCGCCGTAGTTGACGAACGTCCCGGTCTCGAACGTGCGCGTGCCGGCATCGACGAGCTTCGCGAGGCGCTCGCGCGCCGTCAGCTTGCCCTTCTTGTGGACGCGCTCGACGTACGACGGGCCCCAGCCGCCCTCGACCTCGCGCCGCCGCGCTCGCAGGCGCTCCTCGAGCTTGGCGAGCGCGGTGCGGTGCTCGGTGACCGTGCGCTCGTCGGCGAGCTTGGAGAGCGGATCGCCGATGGGAACCAGGGGGACGAACGCCATGCGGAGGTGACGCTACACCAACACCGGATCCGTCGTCGACGTGGGGCGCTCAGCTCGGTTCGAGCATCTCGTCCTCGGCCGCCTCGTCATCCTCCTGGAGGTTGCCGAAGCGCACGCCGGGACCCGACGGCACGCAGAACACGCGCGCCTCGACCTTGGCCGTCTCGATCGCCTGCTTGGTCAACGCGAGCGCCTCCTCGGGCGTCTTGTTGGTCAGCAGGTAGAAGCCCTTGGGCAGGCGAAACGCCTTGCCGGTCTTCTTGCCGTTGATCGTCCTCACGAACCCGAGCGCCGACATCGCTTCCCACAGCGGCGGGTACGAATCGAGATCGGGTTCCACCAGCTCCAGTCGCACGAACGTCCTCGCCATGAGGCGCACCATACCCCCGCCGGCGCCGAAACCGATGGTTGTTTCGGCAGCGGCCCAAGTCTTGCGCCGTCGCGAAGCAGTGTTGGCTCAGTCACCGACGAGCGCGTCGGGATCCCACGGCGCTTCGAGCACGAAGTCCGCGGCGCGCAGCAGCTCGTCGATGAACATGCCCGCGGAGCGCGAGTCCGGGAACGCACGGCGCAGCGTCGCCGAGGTCGCGCGCACGATCCGCAGATCCTCCGACGTCGCGGTGCGCCCGACGAGCTGGCGGAGCTGGTGCGCGAGCTCGTGCTCGGCGGCCTGGAGCGCGGGCGCGCGGGCAGGGGCGGGGGCGCGAGGCCGCGCGTCGAGCTCGGAGAGCGCGGGCACGGGGACGACGGTGTACTCGTTGACCGTGAACGACAGCCGCTCGCCACGGGTGCGGCGGTTGAGCTTGCGGACGGGGAGCTCGGTCGGTCGGGCCGTCAGATCCGGCGCGCCGTCGGTCTCGAGCCGGTGCCACAGCCCGGCGATGACGAGCGCATCGCGGTCGCGCTGGCCGACGTCGAGGTTGACGCGCACGGCGCTGCCATCCGGCGTCACCAGCAGCGCGGTGTACGGATCGACATCGCCATCGTCCACGAGGACCTTGCACGCGAGCTCGTGCGCGAGCGCGGAGTGGAACGCGATGCGATCGGCGGGCGGAGCGCCGTAGAAGGCGAGCCGGAGCGCGAAGTCGCCGAGCGCGGGGCGCCGCTCGACGACGAGGCCACCGATCGCGGTCGCGCCATCGTCGGTGACGGTGATGCGTTCGCGATCGATGCCGCAGGCCCGGGCGACCGCGCTCGCGAGGTCGTCGTTCGACACCGCTCGCTCGACGCGCAGCTCGTCCCACATCTCTCGATGGTACACCCCGGTGTGCTTTCGAGAGAGCATGGGATCACGCTACCCCAGGTGCTCCGCCCGCAGTGTCGTTTTATCCACGTCATCCGGTGCGCGCCGCGACGCACCGGATGTACGGCTCACTCCACGTTCGCAGCGGCGAACGTCCACGCGGTCCCGCCGCGCTCGTCCCGCACCACGAGCACGATCGAGCCCGCGCCGGGCGCCGCCGGTTCGACCCGCGCCTCCGCGCGCGTGAAGCCGACGAGGTCACCGACGGACGAGAACCAGCGATACGTCAGCGCCGGATCCGGCGCGGTGACGCCGAGCGTGGCGTCGGTGCCCTCGCGCAGCGCGATCGGCGCGACGGCACCGTCGAGCGTGATCGTCGGCGCCGCCGGGTTCGCGGCGCTCGCGCCGAGCGTGATCGTCTTCTGCGCGCGCAGCGTGCCGTCCGCGGTCTCGATCGCGAGCTCGAGGGGCACGACGAGCTCGGCATCCGCGGCGAGCCCGAGCGCGGCGCGGATCGCGGCGAGCGTCTCGGCGGGCGGGGCCTGGACCTGCCAGCCCTCGGGCGTCACCGTGATCAGGGCGGCGAGCTCGGGCGACGGGATCCCGGCGGGCAGCGTGATCGCGAGCTCCGCCGGCGCGGCGACCCGCGGCATCTCCGTCGAGTCGGTGACGAGCACCGCGACGCGCGCGATCGCCTCGGCCGGGATCGCGGGTGGCTCGATCTGCACGCCCATGACGCGCGCGTGGTCGAGGTCGAACGGCTGCGGGACGTCGTCGCAGCCGAGGGACTCGAGGAGGAGCAGCGGCCACAGCAGCGGCCAGACCAGGATGCGGACCAGGCGCTTCATCAGATCTCTCCTCGCACCCCGATGGACGGGATGATCGGCAGGGTGGTGACCGCGGTGCGCGACGTGTAGTCGAAGTTGTACTGGTAGTCGATCGCGGCGGCGTTGAGGTACACGTTGCTGACGTCGAGATACGCGGAGAGCTTCCAGCGATCGAAGCGCCAGGTCCGATCGACGCGGAGATCGAGCTGGTGCTGCGCCGCGACGCGACGTGACGCCGGCGTGCCGTAGGACGGCAGGTAGAGATCGACGTCGGCCTGATAGAGCGCGCCGATGACCGGCGTGTAGGGCTTGCCGGTCGTCAGCTGGAACCGGCCGCCGAGCTGCCAGTGCTCGTCGAGCTTCCACGACGCGACGGCGATCAGGTTGTGGCTCTGGTCGTAGTCGAACCGGCGCTCCATGGCGTCCGGGCGGTCACGGCGCGTCGCCCTCGCGCCGGTGTACGCGAGCCAGCCGAACACGTCGGCGCGCTTGAGCTTGAGGAGGAGCTCGATCCCCGAGGCGGAGCCCTCGCCCGTGTTGGCGTAGCCGCCGAGCGATGCGACGTCGCGGCGATCCGCTGACAGCACGACAAGATCGTCGAGCTGGTTGTGGAACACGGTCGCCTGCACGGTCAGGCCGTCGGCGAGCCGCTGCTCGGCGGAGATGCTGGTCTGCAGCGCGCGATCGGGATCGAGGTCCTGCTGGAGGCCCTCGTCGAGGTGCTCCGGGGGCCGGGTGTAGAGCCCGCTCGCGGCCCGCAGCGTCGAGCCATCCGCGACGTACCACACGGCCTGCGCGCGGGGCTGTGCGACCACGACGTCGTTGCGCACGTAGGCGTCGACCCGCACGCCCCCGGTGAGCTCGAGCGTGCGCGCCGGGCGCGCGATCATCGCCGACCACGCGGCGAGATCCGTGCTCGTCGCGGACCCGCGCGAATCGAGGAGCATGTCCTGCGAGAAGCTGGGGAGGCCTGGATCGCCCTCGCGCGGCGGGCGCGTGAAGACCATGTCGAACCGGGTGCGCGTGACATCGGCCTCGGCGCCGCCAACGAGGCTGACCCGCGAGGTCGCGTCCCACGTCGTCTCGGTGCGCGCCGCGAGGCCATCGCGATCGAGCTGCAGGTAGCGTTCGGCGCCGACGGTGAAGTGGTTGGTGTCGGTGTACGCCGACGCGGCGGTCACGTGCGTCAGCCCGCGCCGGCGGTACGTCGCCGAGGTGATCAGGCGCGTGAAGCTGGTGTCGTTGGCGAACTGTCCCGCCGCCGCCGGGTCGGCAGCGTTATCGGCGGCGCTGAGCAACTCGACCCGATCGTCGCTGCCGAAGGCGAACGCGGCGACGGTGAGGCGCGGCGCGAGCTGGTAGCTCAGCTTGCCCTGGTAGTCGTAGTAGCGAGGATACGCGGTGAACGACAGGTCGCCATCGGACGGGATCACCGCGGGCAGGATCGCGTCGATCACCGAGCGGCGAGCGGCGAACGCGTAGCTGCCCTTCGGGCCGAGGGGACCCTGCACGAGCCCCGCGGCGTTGAGGAACGACAGCTCCGCGAAGCCGGCGTGCTCGCGCGCGCCCGCTCGCGAGGTCACCGCCACGATGCCGCCCGACGCGCGGCCGTGCGACACGCCGAACGCGCCGGGCTGGTACTCGATGTCCTCGATCATCTCGGTGGGCAGCACCGACTGCACGCCGAGGAAGTGATAGAGCACGGGGATCTCGAAGCCATCGACGAGGATCCGCGACGCCTGCGGCGACGTGCCGCGGATGATCAGCCCCGCCGACAGCGGCGTCAGCGATCCGTTGTTCGCGACGCCGGGCAGGTTCTTGATGCCCGACAGCAGATCGCCGCGCGCGCCCGGGATGCGCGTGACCTCGGCGCGATCGATCACGACAGCGCCGGGCGAGGTCTTCAGCCGCTCGCCGACCACCTCGATGGTCTCGCCGTCGGCGGCCTCCGCCGTGCTGCGGACGAGCTCGACCACGAGGTCGCCGACGATGCCCGCCACCACGGTGATCGGCTCGTAGCCCTCGGCGACGACGGTCACCGCGAGCGTGCCAGGCGGGACCGCGAAGCCGCCGTCGGCGCCGGAGATCGTCGGTGCGGCCTCGTCGACGTACACCGTGGCGTCGGGGATCACGGCACGGGTGATCGCGTCGATGGCGCGGCCGCGGCGCACCCGCGCGGCGTCGCGGTCGCCCGGCTGGGCGTGGCTCGGCGGACTGGTCGCCCCGGCGACGACCGCGATGCCTGCGAGGATCAGCGCGGTTCGAAACATCGAGTTGTAGTGTAACACTGTTACGTCAGAGAACAGCACTTCGACATGAAACGTCAATACCCTTGTCCGGGAGCGCGCGTAACCTCGCGATGGTTCAGGATTCATCGCTGATGGGCACCGCCGACCGGATGCAGCGCGATCGTCTCGCGAAGCGTGCGCGCATCCTCGATGCGGCCCGTGAGCTGTTCGTCGAGCGCGGCATCGAGGCGGTGACCCTGCGCGAGATCGCCCAGCGCATCGAGTACTCGACGACGGCGATCTACGTCCAGTTCAAGGACAAGCAGGACCTCGTCACCCAGATGGTCGGCGAGGACTTCGAGAAGTTCACGAGCGCGCTCGGTGCGAAGGCGCGGGTCGTCGATCCGGTGGAGCGCCTCGTGCAGCTCGGCGAGGCGTACGTCGAGTTCGCGCTCGGGATGCCCCAGCACTACCGGCTGCTGTTCATGACGCCGGCCGCGAAGAGCGCCGCGCCGCCGAAGGAGCCGCCCGGGCACGACGGGTTCACGCTGCTGCTGTCGACGGTCGAGGAGTGCATCGCCGCCGGCCGGTTCCGCCCCGGGATCACCGACGCGCGCGGCGTCGCCCAGGGGGTCTGGGCCGGCGTGCACGGTCTGGTCTCGCTGCTGATCGTGATGTCGGGAGATCCTCACTTCGAGTGGCGGTCCCCGGCGGCGCTGCTCGAGCACGTCTCCGGCCGGATGCTCGACGGGCTGCTGCGCGAGCGCCGCCCGGTCCAGGCCGCCGCGGCACCGGCGAAGCCCGCCGCGCGCCCGGGGGCCGCGAAGCCGCGACGCGGACGGTAACGCGACGGCCTCGCGGGCATCCAAGTCAGGTGCCCGTTCTCGAGCGCTCACAAGTCGTTCCCCATCCGCGCCACGAGGTGTTCCCATTCTTCGCGGACGCCGCCAACCTCGAGCGGCTGACGCCGCCGTTCCTCGGCTTCGAGATCGTCTCGCAGCTGCCCGACGCGCTGACCGCGGGCACGGTGATCGACTACCGGATCAAGCTCAAGGGCCTGCCGATGAAGTGGCGGACCCTGATCGAGGTGTTCGAGCCGGAGGACCGGTTCGTCGACGTCCAGCTCGAGGGTCCCTACAAGCTGTGGCGCCACCTCCACACGTTCAGGGACGTGCCGGGTGGCACCGAGATCGGCGACCACGTCGAGTACGCGTTGCCGTTCGGTCCGCTGGGCGCGATCGCCCACGCACTCGTCGTGAAGCGGCAGCTCCAGACGATCTTCGACTACCGCGCGCGGATCATGACCGAGCTGTTCTGCTAGCGCTGCGAGACCAGCGGTGCCCTGCAGCGGCACTCCGCCCTACGGGCCGCACCGTCACGCGGGCCAGCCGGGGATCGCGCGCGTGTCGTAGGTGCCCGAGCGGAACGCAGGGCTGGCGAGGATCGCGAGGTGCATCGGGATCGTCGTCGGCACGCCGGCGACCGTGAACGCCGAGAGTGCGGCGAGCATCCGGGCGATCGCGTCGTCGCGATCGCGGCCGCGCACGATCACCTTCGCGAGCAGCGAGTCGTAGAACGGCGGCACGACATAGCCTGCCTCGACGTGGGTGTCGACGCGGATGGCGTCGCCGATCGGCGGCTGCCACGTGGTGATCGTCCCGGGGGCTGGCTGGAAGCCCTGCGCTGGATCCTCGGCGTTGATCCGGCACTCGATGACGTGGCCGGTGAGCGGGATCGCGTCCTGCGTCCACGCCAGCGGCTGCCCGGCGGCGATCTTGATCTGCGCGATGACGAGGTCGAGGCCGGCGCGCTCCTCGCTGACGGTGTGCTCGACCTGAAGCCGGCAGTTCATCTCCATGAACCGCAGCACGCTGCCGCCGGCGCCGGGATCGAGGAGCAGCTCCATCGTGCCAGCGCCGACGTAGCCGACGCGGGCGGCCGCCCGTGCGGCGGCGATGCAGGTCGCCGTGCGCAGCTCGTCGGAGATCGAGGGTGACGGGCTCTCCTCGATCAGCTTCTGGTGGTTACGCTGCACCGTGCAGTCGCGCTCCCCCAGGTGCACGGCGTGACCGTAGCGATCCGCGAACACCTGGATCTCGACGTGGCGCCCGTCCTCGATCAACCTCTCGAGGAACACGCGATCCCCACCGAACGCCGCGCGGGCCTCGTTCTGCGCCTCGGTGTACGCCTGCTCGACCTCGCTGGCGGCGCGCGCGATCCGCATGCCGCGCCCACCGCCGCCGTTCTCCGCCTTGAACAGGACGGGGAAGCCGACCTCGGCCGCGACCGCCTGCGCGTGCTCGACGGACGCGAGCACGCCGTCGCTGCCCGGGATGACCTGCATGCCGGCCGCGCGCATCGCGGCCTTCGCGCGGGTCTTGCTGCCCATCAGCGTCGTGACGTGGGGCGGCGGGCCGATGAACGTCACGCCGTGCTGCGCGCACAGCGTGGCGAGCAGCGGATTCTCCGAGAGGAAGCCCCAGCCCGGATGGAGCGCCGAGCAGCGCGTCTGCACCGCGGCCTGCACGACGCGCTCGACGTCGAGGTACGACTGCGCGGCGCGGGCGGGGCCGAGCACCACGACCTCGCGATCACGCGTGTACGGTGCGTGGCGATCCGCTTCGCTGACGGCGAACACCGGCACGATGCCGAGCGAGTCACAGGCGCGCGCGACGCGGACGGCGACCTCGCCGCGGTTCGCGATCAGGATGCGATGGAACAGCGGCGGCGACACGCGCGCACGCTATCACTTCTTGACCTTGACGACGCAGGCCTCGGCACTCGAGACCTCGAACTTGCCCGGGGTCTCGATGTCGATCGATGTGAGGACGCCGTGCTCGAAGACCATCATGCCGCGCCGGCAGCGGATGCCCATGTGGTCCTTCGTGCGATCGACGTCGATGCCGAGCGCCTTGCTGAGCGCCGCGGAGCCGTCCGCGAGCATCACGATCTTGCCGAGCGCACCGTGCTGCTCGCCCCATGCCTTCATCACCTCGCCGTCGTTCACCGACAGGCACGCCACCAGATCGACACCCTGCGCCTGGAGCTCGGGGAGCTTCGCCACGAAGCCCGGCAGGTGCTTCGTCGAGCACGTGTACGTGAACGCACCCGGCAGCGAGAACACGACGACCTTCTTACCCTCGAAGAGCTTGGCGACGTCGACCTCCGTGATGCCCGCCTCGGTGGCCTGCTCGATGGTGACGGAAGGAACCTGCTGGCCCGTACTGATCATGGCGACGGCTTAGCACACAGGTTCGTGGCGAGCTGACACGCGTGGACGAACGCGGCGCTGCGATCCCGGAGGACGGCATCGCTCACCGCCCACGCGGCCTCGATGCACCGCCCGCCCGCCGGATCCACCACGTCGAGCGTCGCCGCGCACGCCGGGTCGCGGGCTGCGATCCTCGCGCGGACGATCGCGCCGATCCCGACGATGGCGCGCCAGCGGCCGGCGACGGCCACGAACACGGCGTCGATCGACACCGGTGGGCGGCCCGCCAGCTCGGC
>JALZOI010000781.1 GCA_030857245.1 Myxococcota bacterium | reverse complement strand
GTGCTCGATCGCGGGTACGCGATGGTCTCGGCGGCAGGCGCGATCGTGCGCGACGCGGCGCAGGTCCGCCCCGGCGAGCGACTCCACGTCCGGCTCGCGCGCGGCTCGCTCGGCGTCGTCGTCGAGGAGGTCGGCGCGGTGCCCGACGACGGCAGCGAGGAGCCCGCGTGATGATCAAGGGGACCACGCGGATCGCCGCCGTGATCGGCTGGCCCGTGGAGCATTCGCGGAGCCCGCAGCTGCTCAACGCGGCGTTCGAGGTCGCGCGGATCGATGCGGTGATGGTGCCGATCGCCGCGCCGCCGATCCGCCTGCCGCAGGTGATCGCCGGGCTGCGCGCGATGAACGCGCTCGGCGCCAGCGTCACGGTCCCGCACAAGCTCGCCGCCGCGGCGCTCTGCGATCAGGTGTCACCGGCCGCGCACGAGATCGGCGCGGTCAACTGCCTGCACTTCGACGACGGTCGCGTGATCGGGCACAACACCGACGCGCCCGGCTTCTCCGATGGCTTGCTGGCCGCCGGCTTCACGAAGCGCGACGCGCAGGCCGTGGTGCTCGGCGCCGGAGGTGCGGCCCGCGCGGTCGCGTACGGGCTCCGCGAGTGGGGCACGCTCGCGGTGCTCGCGCGTCAGCCCGAGCGTGTGACGTGGACACGCGCCGCGCCCTGGAGTCCGGAGCTCCTCGTCGAGGCGTTCTCGCGCGCCGACCTCGTCATCGACTGCACGCCCGCCGGGCTCGTCGAGGATCACGAGCGCGCGCTCGTCGACTCGCTCCCGCTCGACGCGCTCAAGCCGTCCGCGTGGGTCGCCACGCTGATCTATCACCGCCCGACGCTGCTGCTCGAACGCGCCCGCGAGCGCGGTCATGCCACGCTCGATGGCCGCGCGATGCTGGTCCATCAGGCCGCGCGCGCGTTCACGATCTGGACGGGCGCGCCGGCGCCGATCGATGCGATGACCCGCGGTCTCGATGCGGCGATCCGCGGTACGTGATCTGCACGACACGCCGCTGCCATCAGCCGCGAGGTGCATCGTGACGGACTGCCGCCTGTTGTTCCCTGAGTTCGCCCGCTTGACGCTCCTCGCCGTGTGCCTGGGATTCACAGGACCTGGTGTCGCATGGGCCGAATCTCCCACGCGTGCCAACCACTACGTCGAGGACCCGCTCGCGCCGCACGTCACCGAGGGCACGACCGCCCGCCTCGGCACCGCGGTCGGCTTCATCTATGGCGAGCGCCTCGATGTCCTCGCGCTCGGCTTCGCCGTCGCGGGCGGCCAGCGCTGGGGCCGGCTCGCGCTCGAGGCGGAGTACAGCTATCTGAATTTTCAGGTGAAGGGCGCCTCGGGGCTCTCGCTCGGCGATGGCCAGCGGCTCGGCGTGGTCGCGCGCTTCGACGCGGTGCGGCTCGGCTCGAACATCGTCGGTGGCAACTCGATGCTGGCGCTCTACGTCGAGGGTGGTGCCGCCGTGGCGTGGAACGACTGGTACGAGCCGGCCTATGACGAGCCAAGCCGGGTCGTGCCGGGTGATACCAAGCGCGTCGAGGGGCAGGCGGGCTTCGGCGTGCAGCTCGACCACCGGCTGCAGGAGCCCATCGGGTTCCCGCGCCGGATCGGCTGGTTCCTCGGCTGGCGGATGGCGCTGGCGCCGCACGCCAGCGAGCCCGCGTCGATCTGTCGGGGCTCGAGCTGCCGCCCGGCCCCGATGATGCCGAGCGAGCGCTACACCGATCGCTCGATGCTGTTCCAGTCGAGCCTGTCCGTCACCTGGTAGCGCGCGCGGCGGTCACTCGGTGCCGGTCACTCGGTGACAGCAGGCGCCTCGGCGGCCATCGTGCACTGCACCTCGTCGACGCACTCGCCCTGCTTCGACGAGCACTCCATGCGATTGCCGACCTCGTAGACCGGACTGTTATCCGCGCTGGTCAGCGGGATCGACTTGCAGCAGCAGGTATCGGGAGTCGCGATGGGGCCTTCGTTGACGATGGCGCCTTCCGGCTTCTTCGAGGTACCGCCGCAGGCCGCGACGACGAACACCAACGCGCACAGGATCCGCATGCGCCGGTCCTATCACATTCCGCCAGGTCCTGCCCTGCGCGACAGGGACTGGGGCGTCGGCGACCCACTCCGCAGGGCGCGGTCAGCGAAGTTCACCACATCAAGATAGACGCGGGGCACGTTGCTTGCTGTGCTGACGCGACCATGAACCTCCTCCGCGCCGCCCTCCTGTTCTCCGTGGTCGCGTGGTCGAGCGCGGCTGCCGCGGGCCCGGCGGTCCGCTTCGGGCTCACCGGTGCGCTCGTCGATCAGGGTGCGCCGAGCCAGGATCAGTTCGGCCCGATGGTCGCGCTCGGCGCCCGCCTCGGGCCCATCCTCGGCGAGGTCGACTACGCGTACCTCTCGTTCATGGACCCCGAGACGATCGATGGCGGCCTCCACCGCGTCGGCGTCAACCTGCGCACCGATGTCTATCGCGACGCCGGCCGCCCGTGTCTCCGCCGGATCGCGTGCACGCAGGCCGTCAACGTGTTCGTCGAGGCCGGCATCGCGATGCGCTACGGTCAGTGGGCGCTCGACGCCACGACTCGCGCACCGAGCCACTCGAACCGCCAGCGCGAGGCGCACCTCGGGGCCGGCTTCGGGATCGACAACCAGCTCTCGCCGGTGCGTCACGGCTGGCAGCTCGGCTTTCGGTTCACCGGTGCGCCGCGCGAGGATCTGATGATCGCGTGCCGCGGCACGAGCTGCGCCTCGGGCAGCAGCGGCGACGAGACCGGGGGCATGGATCTGTCGTTCCTCGTCGAGTGGACGTTCCTGATCGGGCGGTAGTTCTCGGCTGCGCGCGCCGGGTACAACCGGACCATGCCCCTCGCCCCACCCGCCCTCGATCCGCAGACGCTCGCACCTCGCACGAGCTCTGGCTATCCCGAACCGTTCCGCTCGCGCGTGCTGCCACGCGAGAAGCGCGCGCTCGGTGATGCGCTCGGCCTCACGAAGATCGGCGTCAACCTCACGACGCTGCCCGCCGGCAAGGAGTCCGCGATGCGGCACTGGCATACGCGGGAGGACGAGCTCGTCTACGTGCTCGAGGGCGAGGTCGTCCTCGTCACCGACCAGGGCGAGCAGCGGCTGACGGCGGGCACGTGCGCCGGCTTCCCGGCCGGCGTTGCGAATGGCCACCAGCTCGTCAACCGGAGCGATCGGCCGGCGCGCTACCTCGAGATCAGCAACCGCGATCCCGAGGACACCGCCGCGTATCCTGACGACGATCTCGCGTACCACAAGGGACCCGTGGGCAACGTCTTCAGCCACAAGGACGGCACGCCGTACTGATCGAGGCCGCGGCGGCTCACGGCGCGCCGGGCGCCGGGGCGGCGCCGAGCACCAGCGTGGCC
>JALZOI010000184.1 GCA_030857245.1 Myxococcota bacterium | reverse complement strand
GGTGCGGCCTTCGCCTCGTCGGCGCGCCGCGGCCACAGTTGCAGCCCGAGCGCGGCGGCTGCCATCCCGACCGCGGGCAGCATCACCAGCGAGCGGCGCGGCCCGGTGCGGATCGGCTGGTACGTGGCGGGCCGGTCGATGGCGATCCGACCGGAGAGCTTCACCGGCTGGTCCGCGCGGAGCGCGAAGCACAGGTCGTCGGCGCTCGCGAAGCGGTGATCGCGATCCTTCTCGAGGCACTTCATCACCGCCGCTTCGAGGACGGCCGGCAGCGCCTCGCCGCGCCGCTTCGACGGGGGCTCGACGGCCTCGAAGCAGTGCGCCCGCAGGATCTGCGCCGTCGCCGTGCCCTGGAACGCCGGACCGCCGGTCAAGGCCTCGTAGAGCACCATCCCGAGCGCGTAGATGTCGGAGCCGGTGCCGACCTCCTTCTCGCGGCCGGTGATGATCTGCTCGGGCGCCATGTATGCCGGCGTGCCCATCGTCATGCCGGCGCGGGTCACGCCCTGCGTATCGTTCGTGAACTTCGCGACGCCGAAGTCGAGCAGCTTCGCGACCTCGCGGCCGTCCTTCTCGTAGAGGAAGATGTTGTCGGGCTTGAGATCGCGATGGACGATGCCGACGCGGTGGACGGCGGCGAGCGCGCTCGCGACCTGCTCGCCGATCGCCGCGACCCGCTCCGGGCGCAGCCGCGACTCGCGGCTGATCACGCTGCGGAGATCCTCGCCGACGAGGAGCTCCATCAGCATGTAGTGCTCGCCCTGCGGCGTGGTGACGAAGTCCTCGACCTCGATGATGTTGGGGTGGCGGATCTCGTTGACCGCGCGAGCCTCGTTGAAGAACCGCGTGACCATCTCCTTGGTCACGATGTCGCCGTGCAGCAGCTTCATCGCCATCTTGCGACCGAGCCGCACGTGCTCCGCGGCGTAGACGGTCCCGACACCGCCCTCGCCGATCACCCGCAGCAGGCGGTAGTTGCCGATGACGTGGCCCAGTCGCCCACCCCCGATTGCCTCGAGTACCAGCGGTGCGCCATCGTCGGGACATGTGGTCTCCGCACCGCGGAACACCTTCGAGCAGACGACGCAGAGCATGGGTTCGTTCGGCATATCCTGAAGCTCGCGACGCGGGTACGTGGGGCTGGTCGCAAGAACCGCACCGCGAGTGGCGACGCAGTTCCGCTCGGTTGGCGTCAGGCGCGCTGGGTGAAAATCCCCACCTGGGGATCCTCACGCACCGCGCTTGGCGAGCCGGTACCGCAGCTGATCGCGACTGACGCCGAGCATCCGCGCGGCGCGCGACACGTTGCCGTCACACACCGACATCGTCCGAGCGATCAGCGCATCCTCGACGGTCTGCAGCGCCATGCCTTCGGCGGGCATGTCGATCTCGATATCGGTGTCGGTGTCGGTGTCGAGATCACCCTCGTTCACCGCGCGCCGCGTCGCGGAGATCCGCCGGCCCGCGGTGCTCGGCAGCGACGCCATCATCCGGCCGCGGAGGTGGAAGTGGCGCCCCGCGATCACGGGGTCGTCCTCGAGCAGCAGGATCTGCTCGAGCGAGTTGCGGAGCTCGCGCACGTTGCCCGGCCACTGATAGCCATCGACGAGCGCGGCGACATCGTCGGCGAACGGGCGGGGCGGCAGGCCGTAGTCGCGGGAGATCTCGTCGCGCAGGTGGGCCGCGAGCCGCATCCGATCGGGCCCGCGCTCGCGGAGCGGCGGCATCTTCAGCACGATGATCTCGAGGCGATGGAGCAGGTCCTCGCGGAATGCGCCGCGATCGACCGCCGCGCGCAGGTCCATGTTGGTCGCGACCGCGAGCTGGACGTCGGCGTGACGCTCGACCGAGCTGCCGACGCGGCGGTACGCGCGCGACTCGAGCACGGTCAGCAGCTTCGCCTGCAGCGGTAGTGACAGGCAGCCGATCTCGTCGAGGAACAGCGTGCCGCCATCCGCCGTCTCGACGTAGCCCACGTGCGACGCGACGGCGCCGGTGTACGCGCCGCGCTCGGCGCCGAACACCTCCGCTTCCATCAGGTTCTCGGGGATCGAGGCGCAGTTGACCTCGACGAACGGCCCGTCGCGGCGCTGGCTGTTGTAGTGGAGGGCGCGCGCCATCACACCCTTGCCGGTGCCGGTCTCGCCGACGATCAGCACGGTGGGGCCGGCGCGCCGCGTCGTCTTCTGGCCGAGCCGGATCACCGTGTCGAACACGCTGCGCATCTGCGGGCACTCGCCGACGAGGCCCGAGATGTTCGCGCCGCGCGCCTGCCGTGACTTCAGGTACTCGAGCTGCGTCGCGAGCCGGCGGCTCGACAGGGCGCGCGTGACGCGGAGCTCGAGGTCGGCGACGTCGACGGGCTTGCGCACGAAGTCGGACGCGCCTTGCTTCATCGCGTCCACGGCCTCCTCGACCGTGCCGCGTGAGCTCGTCAGCACCACCATCGTGGTGGGGTCCTCGATGCGAACCTGTACGAGCACGTCCTGGCCCGTGCCGTCGGGGAGCTCGGTGTCGACCAGCACGACGTCCGCGCGATCCTTGCGGAACGCCTTGAGGCCGTCCGCCATCGTGCGCGACCACCGCACGTCGTGACCGCGCGAGGTGAGCGCCGTCACGACCTCTTGGGCCCGAGCATCGGCATCGATCAGGAGCAGGTGCGCCATCCCCGTCGGGTCAGTATACCATCGCGAGGTGCCCGGCCCCGGTGAACCACGCGGACGCCAGCCCCGCGCGCGCGAGCCCGACCCCGTCGTCGATCCGCTGAAGCCGAACGCCACGATCGAGCTCGAGACCGCGGATCTGCTGCAGCTCGGGCAGCGCGGCCTCGTGCAGGACCCGGCGCGGCTCCGCGACCACCCGGAGGGTGCGGTGGAGGCGAACGTCTTCGTCGACCTCGGGCCGGAACCGGCGGCGGTGGCGGCTTCGCCCGCGCCGACGGTGATCGTCGAGCCCGAGCTCGCGGCGCCGGCCGCGGCGTCCCGGCCGATACCGCTGCCGAAGCTCGGGCTGGTCGTGCAGCCGGGCACGCCGCTCGACGTGCAATGCGTCACGCCGGCGGTGCCGCGCGTCCAGCCGGTGCCGCGGAGCTCGCAGCCGGCGCAGCGCTCCGGCGGCGGCCTGGGGCTCGTCGTGCTCGTGTACCTGCTGGCGACCGCAGCGCTCGCGATCTCGATCTACTACCGGTTCGTCGTCTGAAGCGCGGCGCGCAGCACGGCCTGGATCCGGATCTCCTCGTCACGCTGCGGGAACACGAACTCGACGGCACACCCGGCGGTCTGCTCGGCGCGAACGTAGAGCACGCGGCCATCGACCTCGAGCTCGCGGCCGATCCGGATCCGGACCATGCCCGCGCCCGGCGGTGCCTGCATCGCGATGAACGCGCCGAGCTCCGACAGCTCGGTGATGATGCCGCGGCGCCACCCGTCGGCGGTCCGGACCTCGATCGGCAGCCACACGGCGCGGCGCTCGGCGCGCCGGTTGAGGTACGGGATGCTCGTACCCTCGGCGTGACACACGATGAGGTCGCGCACGGCGGTCTGATCCGCGAGGAACTGGAGCGTCACGATCTCGGGAGGTCCGGCGAGGTGACCGGCCACGCGGGCGCGGTGGCGGAACGAGCGTTGAGTGTCGAGGAAGGCGAGCTCGACGACGAGCTCCGCGCCGACGGTGGTGCGCTGGAGGACGCGATACCCGTGCGGCACCGCGATCGCGTAGCGGCCCGCGCGCGGGTCGAAGGCGTCGAGGAACTCGCCTCCCCGCGCCCACGTGATCCGCAGCTGCTCCGGCGCCTCCACGCGTGGAGCTTAGCCGCAAGACCGGCTGGTCAGGCGGGTCACGAGTCGTCGTCGGGACGACTCGCCGGCGCCGTGAACGGCGTCCCCGAGAGCTGCGCCATCGCGGTGGCGAGGTTCGCGACCTCGACCGACGGCGGTGCATTGCGCTTGAGCATGAACGTGCACGTCGCGCATGACGTGACGACGAGCCCGCCGCCCGCGGCCTGGACCTCGGCGAGCCGGCGCTTCGCCATCTGATCGGCGACGAGCGGCATCGTCTTCGGGAGCAGGCCCCCACCGCCGCAGCACTCGGTGTCGGTCTTGTTCCAGTTGAGCTCGCGCACCTCGACGAGCTGCGACAGCGCCTTGCGCGGCTGCTCGATCACGCCGTTGTAGCGCGCGTGATAGCAGGGGTCGTGGTAGTAGACCGACCGCCGCGTCAGCGAGCACGCGAGGTTCTGCGCGACGGGTGCGAGCAGATCCGCGAGCGACACGATCTCGGTCTGCAGGTGGACGCCCTCGGCGGGATACTGCGCGCGCATCGCGTACGTGCACGCGGAGCAGCCCATCGCGACCTTGCGGAAGCCGCGCAGCGACGCGGCGACGCGCCCGGCATGCCAGCGGAACAGGTCGCGATGGCCGGCGGCGAGCAGCGGATAGCCGGCGCACGCCTGCGGCGCCGAGACCAGGCGGACGTCGGAGAGGCCGACGCGATCGAGCAGCGCGAGCGTGGCGGCGATGTCGGCGGCGCCCTTGTCGATCGCATCGCAGCCCGGCCAGTAGCCGATCTGGTCGGCACCTTGGCCCTCGGTCGCGAGCGCGTCGGGGAACATCGTCTGCAGCTGCGCGGAGAGCCGGGTCTCGCGGGCGCGAAAGCGTTCGCTGTAGTTCGTCAGGGCAGGGTGCGGCACGCCCTTGCTGACGGCCGCGGCGCGGCCGCTGAACAGCACGAGGCCGGGCTCGTTCGCGTGATCGCAGTACATCGTGCAGTGGCGGCAGCCGGTGCACGCCCACAGCGGATCGGTCGACTCGGTCGTCCACGAGGTGTGCTGGAGCCGCAGCTGGTTGAGCCGGTCCATCTTGACCTGCGGGATGTGCGTCTCGCGGCCGCTCGCCGTCGACACCGGGCACGCGTGCCGGCACATCTTCGGGCAGAACGTGCAGTAGTCGAGCTGGCGCGCGACCGAGCCCGCGGAGAACGGTTCGCTGTCGGAGTCGGACACCGCCGCGGACTATAGCTAATTAAGCCCGTCGACGCGTTCGCGGAGCTGCGCCAGATCGCGCGCGATCCGAGGATTGCTCGGTTCGAGCACCGCGAGGCGCTCGAGCACGTCGAGCGAGCGCACGAGATCGCCGGTGCGGCCGTAGATCCCGGCGAGGTTGACCAGCATGCGCGCCAGGATCTGACGCTTGCTCGCGGCGGCGATCACGCTGGGCTCGAGCACGGCGTCGGGCGTGGTGGTCTTGCGCAGCAGGTTCTCGAGGTCGGCGGGCGTCAGCGCGCGGCCGCCGGTGAACGGATCGAGGAACAGCCACGCGTCCTCGATCGCCACGCGGACCAGGAAGTGCCCGGGGAAGTTCACGCCCTGCGCGAGCACGCCGACCCGGCGCGAGACCTCGAGGTAGAGCACGGAGAGCGAGATCGGGATCCCGGTGCGGCGGTCGAGCACGTCCGCCAGGAAGCTGTTGCGCGGATCGTAGTAGTCGTCCGTGTTGCCGGAGAAGCCGAGGCGCTCGAACAGGCAGTCGCTGATCGCGCGCGCGCGGCCGATGCCACCGGAGGCTCGCGCGACCTCGGGTGCGGCGAACGTCGCGATCGAGTCGAGCTGATCGCGGTAGATCTCGATGTCCCGCGCCGGGAAGTCCCACGCGCCGATCAGCAGCGCCGCCTGATCGAGTGCGAAGTCATCGCGGCCCACCACCTCGGTGAATCGGATCAGCCCGGGGCTCGGATCCATGGCGCTCGAGCGTAGCATTCCCCGCGAAAGACTTCGTGAATGATCTCGTCGGTGATTCCCGGATTTCACGGGCTATGCGATGCTGCGGCAGTCCATGGCCGAGGAGCCACGCCCAGGGTTGATCGTCGGCGGTCGCTACGAGCTCATCGAAGTGGCGGGGCGCGGCGGCATGGCTGATGTGTGGCGTGGTCGGGTGCGCGGCGACTCCGGGTTCGTCCGCGAGATCGCGATCAAGCAGATGCACCAGCATCTCGCGACGCAGCCCACCTACGTCGCGATGTTCGTGGAGGAGGCGAGGCTCGGGTCGGCGATCCGCTCGCCGAACGTCTCCGAGGTCCACGACTTCGTCCACGACCGCGGCAACTACTACATGGTGCTCGAGTGGATCGACGGGATCGATCTCGGGACGTGGATCAAGTGGCACGTCTCGCGCGAGGAGCACCCGCGCTGGGAGCTCGTCGCCGCGGTTGGCGTCGGCATCCTGCGCGGCCTCGCGGCGGCACACGAGCGGCTCGGCCCCGACGGCACCACGTTCCCCGCGGTGCATCGTGACGTCTCGCCGCACAACGTCCTGCTCACGACGCGCGGCATGGTCAAGCTGATCGACTTCGGCCTCGCGCTCGCGCCCGATCGCACGCAGGAGACGACCGAGCCGGGGATCGTGAAGGGCAAGATGTCGTATCTCGCCCCGGAGATCGTGTCAGGCGGCCGCCCGGTCCCCGCGAGCGATCAGTTCGCCTGTGGCTCGGTGCTCTGGGAGGCGCTCGTCGGTCGCAAGCTGTTCGACGGCGCGACCGACTACGAGACGTACACGCGCCTGCGGGACTGCATGGTGCAGCCGCTGCGGCCGCTCCGCCCCGATGTCCCGCAGGCGTTCGCGCAGATCATCCACCGCGCGCTGTCGCCGAACGTCGACACCCGGTTCCCGTCGGTGCGCGAGATGGCGCGCCAGATCGGGACGGCGCTCAAGAAGGTGCAGCTCCGCAAGGATCTCCACACCGTGCTCGCGCGCAGCGTCGTCGACGCGCGGACCTCGCTCGGCCTCGGCCCGCACACGACCGAGCGCTCCGACGCCACACCGATCGCGGAGATCGTCGCCGAGGAGACGCCGCGGCTGGACATCACCGAGATCCGCCCCGGCGCCAAGGAGCCGGTGATCGTCGAGAAGCCGCGCGGCCTTCGCCACTACCTCCCGTTCTTCGGTCGCAAGCGCGGCTGAGCCGGGGAGATTGGCCGCCAAGGCCGCCAAGTGACGCCAAGGATTCGTAGAGAAGATCGAACGGTGCGCCCCCCGTCCTTCACCCCTTCCTTGGCGGGCTTGGCGCTCTTGGCCAATCTCTCCCGCTCTCTGAGCCGGCGCAGGAGCGCTCAGAAGTCGTCGGGGATCGTGCCCTCGCCGTCCTTGTCCTTGTCCTCGTCCTTCGGCGCCGGGCGGATGTAGATGTCGTCGACCCGCCACTCGTCGTCCTCCTTGCGGAGCACGATGCGGTAGCGGATGCCGTGCTCGTCCCAGCGCAGCTCCGCGCGATCACCGAACTCCTCCATCTTCTCGTTGATCCGCTTGCCGATGCCGGAGACGAAGCCTTCGACCTGCTTCGTCAGTCCGTCGCGACGACGCTGCGTCAGCACGCGCAGCACGGCGCCGATGTCACGAGCGGCGAGGGCATCGGCGAACACGCGGATCGCATCCCGCGGCCGCTTCGCGCGCGACCGGCTGACGAGCTCGGACTCGAGCCGCCAGGTCTTGCCGTCGCGCTCGAGCGGGACGATCTTGCCGTCCGAGAAGCTGATCCGCGCGCGCTCGCCAACGTCGGGGTTGCCCTTGAGGCTCTCCTCGAGCACCTTCGCCTGCCACTCGCGCTCCGTCTCGGTCTGCTTCCACTGCAGCGCGAACTCGTCGAAGCTGAGCTGCTTCCGCGCGGACGACGACAGCAGCGCGTACGCGTCGCGCGCGTCGTTGCTGCGCAACGCGGCCACGTACGCGCGCACGCCCGTGGACGCCGGCGTGGACGGACCCGCCGGGCCACCGCACGCGGTGATCACGCAGACGAGGAGGGCGAGGCCGTGCCGGTGCATCGCTTGACACTAGCCTGCCGAAAATAGCAAAGCCACCGAAGCAACATGCCTCGGTGGCCCCCCCACGCTGCGTGGCCGTCCGTCAAAGATCCGGCAGCGAGGAGTATGTCCCGCAGTAGTGCGAGGCAGATGCCAGATGGACGTGGGACGTGCGGCGTCATTCATCGGCCCGCAAGGGGCCGCCGCGTGGTCGCCAGCGGCCGCCGATGTGAACCGGCGTTGACTCCGTGGTGTGTGAAACCAAGCCCGCCGGAACGACCGCATGGCCACCGCGCGCCTGCGCCATCCCGGCGTGGAGCCGCCTCAGCTCCGCGGGCCGTTGGTCAGCTGGAGCTCCGAGTGCCGCGCGTCGGGCAGCTTGTCAGGGTAGTCGAGCGTGAAGTGGAGGCCGCGGGACTCCTTGCGGCGGCGGGCACTCTCGATGATGAGGTGCGCGACGAGCGCCAGGTTGCGCAGCTCGATGAGGTCGCTGGTGACCTTGAAGTCCAGGTAGTACTCGCGGATCTCGTCCCGCAAGATCTCGATCCGGCGGCGGGCGCGGTCGATGCGCTTGTCGGACCGCACGATCCCGACGTACGACCACATGAACCGGCGGATCTCGTCCCAGTTGAGGGCCACGACGATGGCGTCGTTCGAGTCGGTCGCGTCACCGGCGGACCACGCGGCCACCTGGGACGGTCGGATCCGCGCGACATCGCGCACGGCCGCGGCGGCGCGCGCCGAGAACACCATGCCTTCGAGCAGCGAGTTGGACGCGAGGCGGTTGGCGCCGTGCAGGCCGGTGAAGGCGCACTCGCCGATCGCGTAGAGGCCGGCGATCGTCGTCGCGGCCGTGTCGTCGGTCTTGACGCCGCCGCACATGTAGTGCGCCGCCGGCACGACGGGAATCGGCTGCTTCGTGATGTCGATGCCGAGTGAGAGGCAGCGCTCGGCGATGTTCGGAAACCGCCCGCGCACGAACGCGGGATCGAGGTGCGTCATGTCGAGGAGCACGCAGTCCGCGCCCGACTTCTTGAGCTCGTTGTCGATCGCGCGCGCCACGATGTCGCGCGACGCGAGCGACTTCATGGGGTGGTAGTTCTCCATGAACGTCTCGCCGGTCGCGAGCCGCAGCACGCCACCCTCGCCGCGCATCGCCTCGGAGAGCAGGAAGTTCCGCGCCATCGGGTGGTAGAGCACCGTCGGGTGGAACTGGACGAACTCGAGGTCGCAGACGGCCGCGCCGATGCGATACGCCATCGCCACGCCATCGCCGGTCGCGACGTCGGGGTTCGACGTGTAGACGTAGACCTTGCCGGTGCCGCCCGACGCGAGCACGGTCGCCCGCGCGCAGATCGTCTTGACCTCGCCGGTGCGGCGATCGAGCACGTACGCGCCGAAGCACGCGGCGTCACCGCCATACTTCGCCATCGACAGCAGATCGACGGCGATGTGCTCGTCGAGCAGCGTGATGTTGGGGTGCTGGTCGACGGCCTGGATCAGCGCGCGCTGGATCTCGCGGCCGGTGACGTCCTCCCAGTGGACGACGCGGTGGCGCGTGTGCGCGCCCTCGCGACCGAGATCGAGGTCACCGGCGGCGTTGCGATCGAGCCGCACGCCGAGCTCGAGCAGGCGCCTGACCTGCGCAGGGCCATCGGTGACGCACAGCTCGACGATCTTGCGATCGCAGAGCCCGTCGCCGGCGACCAAGGTGTCGTCGATGTGGCGCTCGAAGCTGTCGTCGGTCGCGAGGACCGCGGCCACGCCGCCTTGCGCCCAGTTCGTGTTGGTGTCGGACGGCCGCTTCTTCGTGATGACGACGACCCGGCCGTGCTCCGCTGCTTGCAGCGCGAAGTTGAGGCCTGCGATGCCGGATCCGATGACCAGGTAATCGGTCTCGACTGGCTCGGGCATGTGGAGCGGCAAACATACAGGGTTTGCCGTGGGATGGGGCCACGCGCTACGCTTTCGGGGTGCGCGTGGTCATCGCGACGATGCTGCTCGTCGGGCTCGCAGGTGCGAACCTTGCGTACGCCGACGTGTACTCGCGGACCGACGCCGACGGCGTGGTGCACTTCACGAACCAGAAGCCGCGCGGCGGCGGCTGGAAGAAGGTCCTGATCTCGGAGCCTGACCGTGGCAGCAAGGCCAGCGTGCAGCGCGGCGGCTGCGAGCGGTGCGACAAGGTGCCGGCGACCGATCGCTCTCCGGATCGCTACCATCGCTACGACGCGTTCATCCAGGAGGCCTCCGAGCTCTACCGCATCCCGGTGCCGCTGATCCGCGCGGTGATCCGGGTGGAGAGTGACTACGACCCTCGCGTGGTCTCGGCGATGGACTGCAAGGGGCTCATGCAGGTCCACCCCGCCGTCGAGATCGACATGGGCACGCAGGGCGACGTCTTCGATCCGCGCACGAACATCCTGACCGGCACGCGGCTGCTGCGCTGGCTCGCGAACCGCGTCGACGGTGATCTCGTGCTGACGATCGCGGGCTACCACGCCGGCCTCGGCTCGCTCGCGAAGTTCGGCTACACGGTGCCGCCGTACAAGTACACGCGCCAGTACCTGAAGATGGTCCTCGAGCGCTACTACCAATACCAGGCCGAGGCGGCGGGCGGGCGGGTCCCCGGCGCCCCGGGACCTCGCTAGGTGCTGCGGTTCGAGGTCCACGAGGCAGGTCACGCGACGCTGCCCGCGCTCGATCTCGCCGATGCGCGGATCGTGATCGGCAGCGGGCCCGGCGCGCAGCTCCGCCTCCCGGCGACCATCGCGCGCGAGGCGCACGTCGCGATCGAGGGCGCGGCGTGGCGCGTGCTCGCGGCGATCACCGTCGACGGTGCGGTGCGGGTCGCCGGAGATCAAGGCGTGATCGGGCAGGGCGTCAGCTTCGAGCTCGGCGGCTATCGCGTGCGGGTCGCACCGGCGCCGCCTGGCACCGACGCGTCGCCGCCACAGCGGACGGCGAGCCTCGCGCGCGAGCTCGTGCGCAGCTTGCTCGGCGACGGCGCCGAGCCCGCGTTCGAGGTCGAGGCCGGGCCCGTGATCGGCGCGCGCCGCACGCTCCGGCCGCCGGAGTCGCGGCTCGTGATCGGGCGCGGCGACGAGGCCGACTGGGTGCTCCTCGACGAGGATCTGTCGCGGACGCACGCCGAGATCCGGCGCGGCTGGGACGGCGTGTGGCTGCGTGATCTCGCGTCGAAGAACGGCACCTGGCTGGACGGCCAGCGCGTGGCCGGCGAGGTGGCGCTGCAGGACGGCGCGCGGATCGCGCTCGGCGAGCTCGTGCTGCGGTTCACGGATCTGGCGGAGCGTCACCTCCGGGGCGCGGCGGCGACGCCGGCTCCCGCTCCTCGCGCCGCGCCACCGCGACGGTCGGACGG
>JALZOI010000780.1 GCA_030857245.1 Myxococcota bacterium | reverse complement strand
GGCCGGCGCGCCGCCGAGCGGCCCCGCCGACGTGTACTCGATCGGCGCGCTGCTCTACGAGACGCTCGTCGGCAAGCCCCTCGAGCGCGGGGGCCCGCGGCCGAGCGACGTCGTCGACGGCCTCAACACGCAGATCGACGAGCTGGTCGCGCGCGCGTGTCACCGCGATCCCGAGAAGCGGTTCGGTCGCGCCGAGGTGCTCGGCGAGGTCGTCGGCGAGGCGCTCACCAAGGGTGGCGCGGTGCAGTCCTCGGCGATCCCGACGATCCACGATGCCGACGTCGGGGCCGCGGCACTCGGCGCGCAGCTCGCGGACACGAGCTCGCCCCAGGTCTCGCTCGCCGCGTCGCTGACCGGGCTGCCGGCGGTCTCGTCGTCGGTCTCGTCGTCGGGCAACCCGGTCGTCGATCGTGCGCTGGCGACGGCGCTCGCCGACTCGAACGAGAAGTGGCTCGTCAGCAAGGGCAAGCTCGACTACGGCCCGTTCTCGCTGGCCGACATCGTCGCGCAGATCGAGGCCGGCACGATCGTCGCCGGCAACGTGATCATGGACAAGGACACCGGCGCGCGCGCCGATGTCGGCGAGCACCCGCTGCTCGGGCCGATGGTCGAAGCGACGCGCCAGCAGCGGGATGACGCGCGGCGCGCGCAGGCCGAGGTCGTCGTGCAGAGCCGCGAGAAGAAGCGTGGCGCCCTGCTCTACGGGACGATCTTGCTCGGCGTCGGCGGCGTCGCGCTCGCCGTCTATCTCGTGATCCAGTCGGCGCGCAAGGAAGAGACGACGACGGTCGCGGGGCTCAACAAGCTCGACGGCGCGTCGCTCAAGGTGACGGTCTCCGAGCCCAAGAGGCCGCCGCCGGCGGCGCGCAGTGGTGGCGGCCGACGCACCGGTGCAGGCGGCAACTTCACGAAGGGCAGCGAGGATCTCGCGCTCGACATGTCCGATGACGGTGACGAGGGCAGCGAGACGCTCGACATGGGCACCGTGTACCAGGTGTACTCGAAGCACGGCGGCGCCCTCGGTGGCTGCCTGCGGTCGACGGGCGAAGGCTCGGCGAACATCTACATCAACATCGACGGCCCGAGCGGCCGCGTCGCGTACGTGAAGATCAACGGCAAGCAGGGTGGCGCGCTCTACGGTTGCCTCAACGGCGTGCTGCGCCGGATGAAGTTCCCGGCGATCAAGGGCCCGCGAACCCGCGCCGAGTTCGATATCGGCATCTGATCGTGGGCGCCACCGAAGACCATAGCTCCTCGGGGTCGGCCACGACGGCGCCCGAGCGGCCCGCGATCACGTTGCCCGCGCGCGCCGGTGGCTCCGACCCACCGAGCGGGCCGCGCGCGCAGCTCGCGCAGACCATCCCGCGACGCCCGCGCGTGTCGTGGTGGCTCGGCGTCATGTTCGCCGTCGGGTTCGCCGTGCTGATGACGCCAGCGGTCACGGCGGAGCGCTGGCTCGCGACGCTCGGCGTCGGCGAGATCGCGCAGGGCACGCGCGCCGACATCACGATCCGCGTCGCGCCGTTCGCGGGCCAGCACACGCCCGACGCGCACGTCGGCGGCGGCGGCATCATCATCGCGCGCGGCGAGATCGCGGACCGTGATCAGGCTGATGACGCGCACGCCGTGCTCGCCGCGACCCCGCGCGGCGCGCTGCCGTACGTCGCCTTCCTCGTGCTCACCCTCGTGTTCGGCGCGATCTTCACGCACCACATGCGCCGCTCGAACCAGGGCCGGCTGCTGCGCGTCCAGGTCGTCAGCCTCGCGTGCGTCGCGGTGATCGCGATCCTCGCCAAGGTGCTGATGGTGACGACGGCGGTCTCGGTCCTCGTGATCCCCGTCGCGCTGCTCGCGATGGTGCCGACGATGGTGCTCGACCGGATCGTCGGCATCGCGACCGGCGTGCTCGCCGCGCTCGTCGTCAGCCTGATGATCCCGTTCGACGTCAGCGTGGCGATCCTGCTGCTCGTGCAGGCGGCCACCGCCGGGCTCGTGATCGCCGAGCGTCCCAAGGCTCGCTGGCGCGCGGCGCTGATGGCGGGCGGCATCGCCACGCTGTTCACCGCGGCGACGTACTTGTTGCTGACGTACCTGACGACGGGCACGGTGCCCACGCTCGGCGCGCTGGCGCACACGCCGGTCGCCGCCGCGATCCTCGGGCCCGCGATCGCGACCGTGCTCGCCGTCCCGCTGACGCCGGTCTACCAGCTGCTCGTCGGAGAGATCACGCGTGGCCGGCTGATCGAGCTCGAGGACCTCTCGAACCCGCTGCTCAAGCAGATCGCCGAGCGCGCGCCGGGCACGTGGCAGCACTCCCTGATGATGGCGAACCTCGCCGAGATCGCCGCGAACGCGGTCGGCGCGAGTGGCCGGCTCGTGCGGGTCGGCGCCTACTACCACGACCTCGGCAAGTCGCTGCAGCCGAAGTACTTCATCGAGAACCTCGAGCCGGGCGAGACGTCGCCGCATGACCAGCTGCCGCCCGAGGTCTCGTGCGATGCGATCTTCGCGCACGTCACCGAGGGCATCGTGACCGCCCGCAAGGCGGGGCTGCACGAGCGCATCGTCGACTTCATGCACATGCACCACGGCAACGGGGTGCTCGAGTACTTCTGGGCGCGCTGCCGCGAGCAGGGCAATCCGCGTGGCTTCACGCTCGAGAACTTCCGCTACCCCGGCCATCCACCGCAGAGCCGTGAGACCGCGATCCTCGCGATCTGCGATGCGGTCGAGGCGGCGTCGCGCACGCTCAAGAAGCCCGAGCCCGCCGCGATCGATTCGCTCGTGCAGCGCATCGTGTACGGCAAGCTGCACCTCGGACAGCTCGACGAGAGCGGGCTATCGATGAGTGACCTCCGGCGGATCAGCGACTCGCTGCGCGAGACGATCCGGCACGCGAACCACGGGCGCATCGAGTACCCCTGGCAGAAGGCCGCGCAGGATGCGAGCGCGAGCGCGATCCAGCCCGAGGTCTCGCAGACCAGCCCGCGGCTCGACTCGCTCGATCGCACGCCGCGGCCCGACACCGCGATCCGGCCGGCCCTGACGGCCGACGGCGACGCCATCCCGGAGAGCGGGCGCTCGCGGCCGAGCTCCAAGCGGCTCCAGCTCTCGTTCACCGAGCCGCCCGCCGATGCACTCGCCGAGACCGCCGATCTCAAGCGCCGCGGGGAGGGTCCGGACGACGGCGAGCTCGCGATCCTCGAGACCGCGCCCGCGCTGGCGCGCGATCCGGGGCCGCCGGACGGAGACGTCACGCGGCCGCGGCCGCGCCACGACTCCGAGCAGATCGAGCTGACGGCCGCGCTACGGCGCCCTCGCGCGGCGTCGGAGCGGATCGCGGTCGCCCTCCCCGACCCGCTGCCGGCGGCTCCCGGTGCCGCGGATGCTTCCACG
>JALZOI010000183.1 GCA_030857245.1 Myxococcota bacterium | reverse complement strand
GCACGGGACCCACGCGCAGCAGGCGCAGCGACCACGGCCAGCGCCCGTCGACGAGCAGCTCCGCGAGGCGGGCGCGCCGCCCAGCCACGTCGGCCCCGGCGGCGCCGTAGATGCAATGGACCCCGAACGTGGGCGCGACCGTCACTCTGACTCCGAGACGTCGCTCGAGACGTCGGTCATCGGGTCCTCGGTGAGCTCGGCACTGCTGCGCGGGCAGAACTCATAGATCTCGAGCTTCGAGTCGACGTTGAGTTGTTGCTGGCCGCTGTCTTCACAGGCCTGGAGCTTGGGGTGCTCCTTGAAAAGCTCGACCTTGTTCGAGCGGTACCAGCGCCGGAGCCCGTCCGCGTACGCGGCGCGCTGCCGGTTGCCCTCATCCTTGGCCTGATCCGAGTCGGGCTTGATCTCGACGACCATGCACGTCGAGCCTGGAAGCACGCAGTCGGCGATACAGCCCGAACCAGGCCGGATGGCGTTGCTGCAGTGCGAGCTCGAGATCTTGAGCTCCGCGTAGCCACTGCCACACAGGCTGCTCTGGAGGTCACGGTGCTTGGACTTGCCGTATTCGAGCTTGGTCCGGATCTTGGGGTTGTTGCTGCCGCGGAGCTCGTGGTTCTTGAGCTTCGCGAGGTTCTCGAAGTTCGCCCGAAGACCCTCGAGGACCTGCTGCGAGCCCTTGAACTTGCTGAGCCTGCTCTCCGCTGCGCGATCGCGCAGGCGGTCACCGACACCGAGGGCCGTGCCGTACTCGCTCGCGATCTGGCTCGCCCACCGATCCGCGACCTCGGTCACCCGGCGCTCCATCTCGTACTCGCCACCGGTACGGCACATCAGATCGCGAATCTCGTCGCGATCCTTCACGGAGAACTCCCGGAGCTTGCGGACGTTCCGGAGCCACTGGTTGTAGTCCTTCTTGAGCTGCGTGACGGTCGCCTTGGTGCTCGCGCCGTGCTTCGAGAGGGTCTCGAGGGCCTTCTCGATGTCGGGGTGGCGCTCGCCCTGGGCGAGCCGGCTGCAGGCACCCTGACTCGCGGCTTCGAAGGCGCGTCGCCAGTACGCTCCCATCTCGCTCACGGCGTCGACGAGCTCGCTCGCCACGGCACCGAAGTACCCATTGCTGTCGCTCGCCGAGAACCGCGCAGAGGAGGCGGCACTCGCCATCTCGCGGTCCAGCTTCAGGCGTTTGACGTACGGCGCAGCCTCGCGGAAGGAATCCAGGTAGCCGGGATAGCGACTGACGATCTCGTTCGCACGCGAATCACTACCGTTGACGCGTTCGAGCCTGGACACCAGGTCCCGGACTTCACGGGCGTACGCGATCGCGTCATCGAGATCTCCGCCATCCGCGTCCGCGGAGAAGCCATCGAGCTCGGAGCTCATGGACCTGACCCTGCTGTCGATCGTGCTCAGCAGATCCTTGCGGTCGGACTCGTCATCCGCGTGCGCGACGTCCGCGAGCAACCACCCCACGACCACGGCCACCACCGTGAACCCTCCCGCCACCTGCTTCACCATCGCCGCAAACTATCATCGGAACGCTGCCGGCGCGCCGCTCGTTCAGGCGGCGGCCTTGGCCGAGCCGTGCAAGATCTGGTGGACCGCCGGCGTGGGATAGCCGGCGCGGCTGAACTCGTCGCGGATCGCGCGTGAGGTCGCGAAGAACACGTCCCAGTAGTGCGCGTTGTCGGTGAACGGCCGGACCGCCAGCACGGGCCCGGACGGCGTGGCGTCGAGCACCTCGATCACCGGCGCGGGACTGGCCTGGACGTGGGGGAGCGCCGCGACCCGGACCCGGAGCCGCTGGATCGCGTCCTCGATGTCGACGGTGTGAGCGATCTGCGCGCTCACGTCGACCCGGCGATACGCGTTCGCCGAGAAGTTCTGGATGCTGTCGCCGAGGATCTTGCTGTTGCCGACGATGGTCCGGACGTTGTCGGGCGTATCGATCGTCGTGACGAACAGCGCGATCTCCTGGACCACGCCGGTGACCCCACCCGCGTTGATCATGTCGCCGACCTTGAACGGCCGGAGCACGACGAGGAACACCCCGGCGGCGAAGTTCGCGAGCAGCCCGGACCACGCCATGCCGATCGCGATCCCCGCCGCGGCGAGGATCGCCGCGAACGACGTCGTCTCGACGCCGAACACCCCGAGCACCAGGATCACCAGCACGAGCTTGAGGACGAGGCTCAGGATGCTGTCGATGTAGCGCATCAGCGTCGGATCGACGTTCCGCCGTGCGAGCCGGCCTTGCACCGTCGTGGTGATCATCCGGATCGCGAACCGGCCGCCGATCCACAGCGCGAGCGCGCCGAGGATCTTGGTCCCGAGATCGATCACCACCGGCAAGGTTTCCGCGACGAGGTTGTCGACGAACGACACGTCAGGGGCGAAGGCCATCCCTCGTTCTACAGCACGCGTGCCGCCGGGTCGGCGCGCGGCCAGCCTGTGAGGCGGACATCCGGGCGCTGAACATGCGACCTCGCTCGACGCGCACGCCCACGGACTCGCACCGCCCACGCCCGGTCGGGGGCAGAATCTCGGAGGTTCCACGCTTCGCCGCCAGCGCGCGGACGCGGTTCGCAAGCAGCGGTTCGCAGGGACGAGCCCGCGTCGGCGCGGTGCTAGGTTTGCGCGGTGATAGCTGCTCGGTGGCTCGCGGCGACTGCGCTCTCGTTCGTTGCGTGCGGCCGTGGCAGCGCGCCGCCCCGCCTCGAATACGGATCGGCGACCGACGTCGAGGCGTTCGTGCGTGCGCACGGCGTGCCGGCGGCGACGCTCGTGGACTGTCGCAACCCGACGACGGGCGGGCAGGTGATCCGCGCGGTCGCGTGCACGATCACGCTGACGCCGGCGGATCTCGCGACGCTCACCGCGCAGGTTCCGCTGTCACCGCAAGCGGCGGGTGCGATGGCGGATGGTTCGTGCGAGGCCACCGAGGGGTTTCGGTGAGCCCCCGGAGATTGGCCGCGAAGGCCGCCAATGGACGCCAAGGATCCGAAGAGAAGAAAAGTCGGTGGGTGCGCCCCTGGTCCTTCAACCTTCCTTGGCGCTCTTGGCGCGCTTGGCCAATCTCTCCCGCTCCCTGAGGCGAGGTCGTGCGCGGCCTTCGGCGATGCCGCATGACGGCCGACGACAACGGATGACAGCGGGGACGCCGATGTCAGCTCACCACGGGCTCTGACCGGGCGTCGTGCCAGCTCCAGCGTGGCTGCTCGACCTTCCACTGAAGGACCCTCCTGGTGTGATCGGAATCGCAATCGGGCGCGAGGAACGAGCCTCTGATAACCAGCGCTGCTGACTGTAGCGTGGCGTACTGGTTGCAAGTCACCTGCATCCACCATGCAGTCCGAGCACTCCCACCGCATGCCCGCTTCGCCGGCGTACCAACCCGAGCTCGACGAGGTCATTGAACTGACATCGCGAAAGCGGCGAGGCACGACCTGGGTCGACGTGGAGGCGCTGCGTTCCGAGGATCGTCGAGCACCTCTGATCGCTTCACCAACGCAGGCGCCGGCGCTCCACGTGGTCCGCCCCGACGAGGTGCTCGAGCGCGAGGTCACGCCGGGATCTCGGTGGGAGAGCTTCGAGGAGCTCGGGCTCGGCAAGCCGGCGCGATCCGGCGGGGTGGCCGCGCGCCTCCTGGTGTCGGTGTACCGGCTGCTCGGGTTTGCGATCCTCACGCTGATCGTGGTGGTCCTCGTCGGCTACATCGCGCAGACGTTGTTCTTCTACGTCAACACGACGTGGGTCGCGCCCATCGCGATCTCGTCGACCGACGAGCGGGTCGTCTCGGCGCGCGCCGGGCTCGCGGCGCAGCAGGATCAACGCGAGCGCACCGTGGCCGAGCTCGCGCAGACCGAGCTCGCGATCGCCGTTCATCAGGAGTTCCAGGCTGACTTCACGCGATCGATCCGCGGGGATCGCCAGGACCGTCAGCTCGCGCTGAGCCGGCTCAAGGCGCTCGCGTCGAGTGCTGCCCAGGCGCGCACCGAGATCGGCAAGACGACGGACGCCTACGCGGACGCCACGTCCCGGCAGATGGCGAAGGAGTTCGAGGCCGGGCTCATCGATCGAGGCACGATGCTCGACGGCAAGTACCAGCTGGCGCAGATCGACGGCGCGAAGCTCTCGATGGCGGAGCGTCAGGCCCAGTACGAGGCGCAGGTCGCGGAGCTCGCCGCGCAGACGCGAGCGCTCGACGGCATCGTGCAGCACGACAAGCCGGGCCAGCGTGGCCAGCGCACCGCCGCGCTGAGCTACGACGTCCTGCGGATCAAGCGCGAGTACGACGCGTCGAAGCTCGACCTCGCCAAGGCGCTCGCGGACCGCAAGCTCCTCGTGGCGAGCCTCGCCCGCCACGACCAGGCGATCGCGGACCTCGAGCGCTCGAACTACCTGCGGGCGGTGGCGGGCGGCGCGACTGTCGCCCTGATCCCCTACGCGAACCTCGCGGGCGTGAAGCCGGGTGCGGTGGTGACGGCATGCACGCTCGGCTTCCTCCACTGCCGCGAGGTCGGCACCGTCGGCGAGATCCTCGCGGGTGAGGTGTCGTTCAAGCACCCGCGGCGCGACGCCTCGGTCCGCGGTCAGATGATCGAGCTCGCGCTCACCGATCCCGAGGCCGCCAAGCGAGACCTGCTGTTCGTCGGCGGCGCGCCGCTCGGCTTCTAGCTAGCGAGACCACGCCGCGCCGTCGAGATCCGGCAGCGCGATCGTGCACGGACCGGGCTCGATGTCGCCCGCCCGCGCGATGCCTCGGTCATCGGTCGTCACTTCGACGGCCGGACCGACACACGGCGTCACGCGGATGCGAACACCCGCCACCGGCTCGCCGTCCTCATCGACGAGCTGGAGCTCGACCCAGAGAGCGGGAGAGCTTCGCCAAGAGCGCCAAGCCCGCCAAGGAAGGGGTGAAGGACGGGGGGCGCACCCTCCGATCTTCTCTACGAATCCTTGGCGTCCCTTGGCGGCCTTGGCGGCCAATCTCCCCGGCTCAGGCCTTGTGGTCGCGCGGCGCGAAGCGCTCGAGCACGACGAGCAGCGCGGCGCCGGCGAGCATCAGGGCGATCGCGCCCGCGAGCTGCGGCTGCTTCTCGGTGATGCCGAGCAGCTTCTCGACCTCGCTCACGGCGGCGTAGTCGCCGGGCAGCACGTTCTCGCGCAAGAACGGCACGAGGCCCTGCGAGGACTCGCGCACGCTGACCACCGCCTTCCATGGCCAGATGATCGCGAGCGAGCCGAGGAGGAAGCCGGTCAGCGTCGCGGTCAGGAGGTCGTGGTAGCGCGCGAACAGCCAGGTCAGCAGGCGTGCGAACGCCATCAGCCCGAGCAGGCAGCCCGCCGCGAACACGGAGATCAGCGCGAGATCGAACGTCTTGATCGCGGCCATCACGGGCGCGTAGGCGCCCATCAGGAGCAGGATGAACGAGCCGCTGATGCCGGGCAGGATCATGGCGCAGATCGCGATCGCGCCCGCGAAGAAGTAGAACGCGAGATGATCCGGAGCCGTGCCGCCGCCCGTGAACGCGATCGCGCCGGCGGCCGCGGTGCCGACGAGCAGGCCGAGGACGGGGGAGGCGGACCAGCGCCGTACCTGCTTCCCGCAGAGCCACACGCTCGCGGCGACCAGGCCGAAGAAGAAGCTCCAGATCAGCACGGGCTGGTGAGCGATCGCCCACGTGATCGGCCGGACCAGGAGCACGATGCTGGTCCCGATCCCCGCGAGCAACGTCACCAGGAACGTCCCGTTGACCTGGCGCCACGCCGCGGCGAGGCCCTCGTTGCGGAGCACCGAGATCGTCTGGGGGCCGACCGCCTTGATCGAGCCCAGCAGCTCCTCGTAGATGCCCGAGATGAACGCGATCGTGCCGCCGGAGACGCCCGGCACCACGTCCGCGGCGCCCATGGCCATGCCCTTGAGAAAGAGGAGGATGCGCTGTCGGATGGTCACGTGCCGGAAGTGATACAGGGCGCACCTGGGAACGGGCAACTGGATCCGACCCTCCGTCGCGGGTCGGTCGGCTGGCGGGCGACATCATGACGCCGCGATCCGGCGTAGGCTCGGCGGCGTGCGCCCCCAGCCCCTGATCGTCTGCCGTGATGTCGAGGCCGCGAGCCAGTTCTACCAGCGCCTCCTCGGGTGCGAGAGTGCGCATGGGGGGCGCGACTACGAGCGGCTCGTGGACCCCCGCCAGCACCACACCGAGTACGGCAGTGATGGGTTGCTGCTCCAGCTGCACGCCTGGGACGTCGATCACCACCACGGCCGGATGGGCGATCCCGGCGTGCCGCTCGGCAACGGCGTGTTGCTGTGGTTCGAGATCGATGACTTCGACGCCGCGGTCGCCCGCGTCGCCGAGCTCGGCGCGCAGGTGGTGCTGCCGCCGCACCGCAACCCGCCGGAGGGCAACGGGGGGCCGAATCATCGCGAGATCTGGCTCCACGATCTCGACGGCTACACCGTGGTGCTGTGCTCGCCCGACGGCGAAGCCAGCGCCTAGCCCGCTCGTCGATCGCGCTCGGCGACAGAGTCGCGGTACGGTGCGCGGCATGCTGAAGCTGTTCGGAGCTCTCGCGCTGCTCGCCGCCGTCGCATGTGGACCGAAGCCATCGCCGGCGCCCTCACCGACGACCTCACCCGCGCCATCTCCGACGCCCACAAGCGCGACGCCGGCGGCCGCGCCGAGGCTGACGCTCGACGGCGCGTGGACGGTCGCGCAGACGCAACCGATCGTCGACAAGACGCAGAGCGTGCGGCTCGCGCCCGAGCTCTCGCACCTCACGGCCGGCGAGCGCGCGGCGGTCGCGAAGCTGCTCGAGGTCGGGGCGATCATGCAGGAGCTCTACGAGGAGCAGCGCCACATCGATGCCGCCGACGCGCGCGCGTTCGTCGCGAGCCTGGACGGGTCGCCACGGGGACAGCACCTGCAGCTGCTCCATCGGCTGTTCCAGGGTCCGATCGCGAACACCCTCGAGAACGAGCGCGTGCCGTTTCTCGGCGTCCGACCGATCGTACCGGGCAAGGCGGTGTACCCGTGGGGCATCGAGGCCGCCGAGCTCGAGGCGTTCCTCGGCACCCATCCCGAGCGCCGCGACGCGCTCCTCGCTCCGCGCACCGTCGTCCGCCGCGCCGACCGCGCTGCGCTCGCAGCGGAGCTCGCCACCCTCGATCGCCATCCCGTCCTCGATGTCCTGCACCCCGGGTTGCGCGCGGAGCTCGAGGCCCTGCGCGGCAGCCCCCAGGGCCTCTACGCGGTGCCTTACTCCGTCGCGTACGCCGACCGCCTCGTGCGCGCCCACGCCTTGCTCGCGGCGGCGGCTGACGCCGCGGCCCCGGACGATCCCGAGCTCGCCGGCTACCTGCGCAACCGCGGGCGCGACCTGCTGAGCGACGACTACGAAGCGGGCGACGCCGCGTGGATCACCGCAGACTTCCGCAACCTCAACGTCCAGATCGGCTCGTACGAGAGCTACGACGACGAGCTGCACGGCGCGAAGACGTTCTTCTCGCTGAGCCTGCTCGCCCGCCGTCCCGCGGAGTCGACCGCCGTCCGCGCCGCGCTCGGCGATCTGCAAGCCTTCGAGGATGCGCTGCCGTACAAGCACCACAAGCAGGTGCGTGATCGCATCCCGGTCGGCGTCTACGACGTGATCGCTGATTTCGGGCAAGCTCGCGGCGGCAACACTGCGACGATCCTGCCGAACGAGGCGTATCTCGCGCGCCGCTACGGCCGCACGATCCTGCTCCGCACGAACATCATGCGGGATGCGACGCTGTTCGAAGGCGTCGCCGACACCTGGCGCGCCGCGATCGCGCCGGCGCACGTGAAGGATCTCACCGCCGACGCGTCGTTCCACCGCACCCTGTGGCACGAGATCGGTCACTACCTCGGCGTCGACAAGACCGGCGCCGGCGGCACGCTCGCCGCCGCACTCGGGGACACCGCCGACCTGCTCGAGGAGCTGAAGGCGGACCTGGTCTCGCTGTTCGTCGCGAAGGCGCTGCGCACGCGCGGCTACTACGACGCCGCGAAGCTGCGCGCGCTGTACGCGGCCGGCATCCGCCGCGTGCTGCAGAACATCAAGCCCCGGCGCGACCAGCCCTACCAGACGATGCAGCTCATGCAGTGGAACTTCTTCCTCGAGAAAGGCGTGCTGCGCTTCGAGGCGACGACCGGCCAGCTCGCGATCAACTACGGCCGTTACCACGCCGCGGTCACCGAGCTGCTCGGCCGCGTGCTGGCGATCCAGCATGCCGGCGACAAGGCCGCCGCCGCCCGCTTCGTCGAGCAGTACACGCGCTGGGACGACAAGCTGCACGGGGTGATCGCGCAGCGCATCCGCGACGCGCAGCGCTATCGCTACACCGTGTTTCGCTACGCGGCCCTCGGCGAGTAGGCCGCCGCCGCCCGGATGCTCGCGTGGGCCTGCGCCGGCCTGGGCGGGCCTGCCTACCCGAGGTAGCGCTGGCGCAGGTGGCGCTCGAAGTGCGCGGCCGACAGCGGGGCACCCGTCGCGCGCTCGATCAGCTCCGGCGTCGTCCACCGCGAGGCCTGGCTCCAGATGTTGGCTTCGAACCACGTGAAGATCGGCGCGAGGTCACCGGCCGCGATCCGGGCATCGAGGTCGGGATGCTGCGCGCGGATCGTCGCGAAGTACTGCGCCGCATACATCGCGCCGAGCGTGTAGGTCGGGAAGTAGCCGAACGCACCGTCGGTCCAGTGGATGTCTTGCAGGCAGCCATCGCGGAAGTTCGCGCGCGTGTCGAGCCCGAGGTAGGCCTGCATCTTCTCGCTCCACAGCGCCGGGACGTCCTCGGGCTCGAGCTCGCCTTCGATCAGCGCGCGCTCGATCTCGAACCGGAGGATCACGTGCGCGGGGTACGTGACCTCGTCGGCTTCGGTGCGGATGAAGCCGCGGTGGACGCGCGTGTAGAGCTTCGCGAGGTTGGCCGGCGTGAACGCGGGTTGCTCCCCGAAGTGCGCGGTGATGAGCGGCGCGATCAGCGACAGGAACGGCTCGCTGCGCCCGAGCTGCATCTCGAACGACAGGCTCTGCGATTCGTGGACCCCCATCGAGCGCGCCTGGCCGAGCGGCAGGTGGACCCACGCGCGCGGCAGCCGTTGCTCGTAGCGGGCGTGGCCGGTCTCGTGGACCACGCCCATCATCGCCTGCACGAAGTCGTCGTCGGCGTAGCGAGTCGTGATGCGGACGTCTTCGGGGACCCCACCGCAGAACGGGTGCGTCGAGACGTCGAGCCGCCCGCCCGCGAAGTCGAAGCCGAGCAGGCGCATGAGCGCGAGCCCGAGCGCACGTTGCTGGTCGATCGGGAACGGACCGACCGGTGCGATCACGGGTTCGGACTGCTGGCGCGCGATCACGTCGCTGACGAGCGATGGCAGCCAGCCCTTGAGCTCGCTGAACACGCGCTCGATCTCGGCCGACCGCATGCCGGGCTCGAAGCGATCGACGAGAGCGTCGTAGCGCGAGAGCCCGGTGGCTTCGGCGAGCAGCGTCGCTTCCTGGCGCGCGAGCTCGACGACCGGGCGCCAGTTGGCGAGGAACCCGTCCCAGTCGTTCGCCTGGCGTTGCGTCCGCCAGGCGTGCTCGCAGCGTGAGCCCGCGAGACTCCTGGCCTCGACGAGGCTCGCCGGCAGCACGTTGGCGCTCTGCCACTGCCGCTGCATCTCGCGCACCGATGCCGCGTCGACCGGATCGCGGACCTCGGCGGCAGCGGCGGTGAGCGCTGCGCCGAGCGCGGGGTCCGTGATCGTCTCGTGCATCAACACCGCGAGCTCGGCGAGGGCGGCCCCGCGCGCGGCGTTGCCGGCCGTCGGCATCATCGCGGCCTGGTCCCACGCGGCGATCGCGGCGAGGTGCTGGTAGCGATAGAGCTTCGTGAACCGGGCGACGAGCGTCGCGTAGGCATTCGACATCCTCGGTGTCGTAGCACGCGCCCCGCGGGCGGCGGTGAGCCCCCGCCGCCGCACGCGGACCTCTCGACGCTGCGACCTTCATCCACGGCATCCCGGCGGGCGGCGCACTCACCGCCGCTTCACGTCGTGACCGCCGCGCGCGTCCCGGCGGCGGCTCGCGTGCAGCCGCTCGAGCGCCCGATCCGTGCGCCGGTACAGCCGCTGCCGATCGTCGTCGCTGACGAGCGCCGCCGGACGATCACCGAGGACCTCGCGACGTGCGACCACCGCTGCGGAGACGGCGTCGTCGAAGTGCGGGATCAGCTGGAGCTCGCCATCGATCCCCCAGCGGTGGCCGCTGCTGTGCTCCGCGAGCGGGTGATAGCTCGAGGAGCCGACGCACGTGCGCATCCGGTAGATCGCGAGCGCGTGCGAGCGGAGGATCGCCGCGGGTGCCGTGTAGCAGATGAACCCAGCACGCTTGCTCATGCGCTCGCGGGTGCGCAGCGCCCGGTGCTCCGCGTCGCGCCACACGTCACCGGCGGGATCGCGTCGCCAGGGTTGATGCCGCGGCGCGGCGGCGGCCGCGAGCGCGGCGGGCATCCCGAACGTGTGCCAGCGGATCGTCGTCGGTGGTGACGGCGCGCGCCGCAGGCGCTGGCGGAGCGCGCGGAGCGTGTCGACCTCGACCGCGGTGAGGCCGGCGGGCACGAGCAGGATCGGCGTGGGAGGATCGGCCTCGAAGGGCGTCGGCACCAGGTGCGTGCGGTCGATCAGCACGACGGTCCCGGGGTGGCGCTGGAACGCGAGCCCCCACAGCAGCCGGCCGAAGATCGCGGCGCCGTCGCCACCAGCGAGGATGTGCCAGGTGTCGTGGAAGTAGTTCGTGCTGAACCGCGCCGTGGTCTGGGGGCGCAGCGTGACCACCCGCAGCGTCGCGCCGTGGATCGCGAACACGCGAAGGTGCACCGCGAGCCCGCGGCCGAGCTCGGCGGTCACGACGAGCTCCGCTCGACGAGCCCACCCGCCGGGCCGAGCTCGTACGTGCGCACCGGGTGACCGCGCTGGACCCGGTAGTGGAGCTGCCGCTGGGCGCTGCGCACGGCGGCGCGGCGGATGTCGGCCTGCTCGCGGAGCAGGCTCGAGAGCCGGCGGATCGCGTGGTCGAGGTTGGTGTGCTGCGAGCGCGCGCCGCTGCTGCGCACGGACAGGCCCGACGGAACGTGCTCGACGCGGACCGCGGAGGACACCTTGT
>JALZOI010000182.1 GCA_030857245.1 Myxococcota bacterium | reverse complement strand
ACGAGGAGGTGCGTGAAGCCGCCGCCGGCGCGGACCTCGCGCGGGATCGCGGCGTCGCCGAGCGCGAGGTCGAGCCAGGCGGGCCGCACCCAGCCATCGATCGCGGTGAGCGCGTCGTCGAGCCGATCGACGGCGACCTCGACGTACGCGCCGCCGAACAGGTTGACGGGCGCGCGCAGCGCGTCGGTCTCCGGGCTCGACGTCGCGGCCGGATCGAGCACGATCGCGTGGACATCGACGGTGCTGGTCTTCGCTCCGAGCGCGCGGGTGAGCGCGGCGCCATCGACGTCGCCGGTCACGCCGTCGGTGATCACGATGACCATCGCCTGGCCGCGCGCCCCGTCGACGAGCTCGCGCGCCCGCGCGAACGCGCCGACGATGTCGCTGCCGTTCTTCGAGCCGCGCTGGGTCACCGCGGTCTCGATCGCGGCGAGGTTCTGGGGCGTCGCCGGCCGGAGCTCGCCGAACACGCGCGTGACCTCGCGGTCGTACACGATGGCCTCGATCTCGGCGTCGCGGGGCAGCGCCGCGCCGAGCCGGTTGATCACCTTGACGACGTTGTGGCGGCCGACGAGATCCATGCTGCGCGAGCCATCGACGAGCAGCACCACGCGGCGCGCCCCCGCCGGCTTGACCTGCGGCCCGAGCACGGTGACGAGCGAGGCGTGCCAGCCATCGGCGAGCGGTTGGGTCTGGACCCACGCGATCGGCTGCGTGCCCGCGACGGCGAGCTCGACGGCGATCGCGAGATCGCGGCCCGCGAGCGCGAAGGCGGCGCGCGACGTGCCAGCATCGAGCCCGCCGATGCGGATCTTGCGCACGGTCGCACCCGGCCCGGGTAGCGCGCGGATGGTGCCCTGACAGACCGTCAGCAGGCCCGCCGCGGGACGACCGGGCAGCACGAGGTGGAGCGCGCCGCCGCGCGGCTCCGCGAGCATGACGTAGCGGGTCTCGAACATCGCATCGTGATCCTGCGCGATCGGCTGCAGCAGGATCCGGTAGGCGTCGGCATCGCGCTGCAGCACGGCTGGATCGATCCCGAGCACGTCGGTGCCGCCCTCGATCGACGGCGCGTGCGCATCGACCCTCACCGCCCGCTGCCCGCGCAGCGTGAACCCCGTCACCTGGGCGCCGGCCGGCAGCGTGAGCTCGAGGCTGGCGGCGAGGGCACCCGGCCCGGGGTTGACGATCCGCTGGCGGACCGTGACCACCGCGACGGCCCCGCGCAGCTCGATGTCGACGTCGCAGGCGGCCTCCCGGAGCTGGCTCGCCGGGCGGCGCGCCACGGTGGCGGAGTACTCGTCGAAGGCGGCCCCGCCACGTGCGACGGAACCCGAGGTCACGAGCGCGACAGCGACGGCGAGCGGCGACAGCTTCATGGCAGCGTGGACAACGACGGGGGGCACGAGTTGCGTTCCACCCGCGCGGTCAGCACGGGCTTAAGGGTTCCACCCGCGCGGCAGTGCGGGCTTTCGGTCTACAATCGTCGCCGGTGCAGGCTCCTCCGTCCCGTCCCAAGATCGGCTTCGTCCTCTCGGGAGGCGGGTCGCGCGGGGCCTACGAGGCCGGCATCATCCACTACCTGCGGACCGACCTCAAGAAGCGGCTCGGTCGCCACGTCCCCATCGACATCGTCACCGGCACGTCGGTCGGTGCCATCAACGCCGCCTTCATGGCCGCCACCCAGGCGGATCCAGATTCCCAGGGCGAGCAGATGGTCGCCGCGTGGCGCGCGCTCCGCATCGAGGAGCTGATCAGCCTGCGCGCCCGCGACATGCTGCGGGCCGGCAAGATGATGCTCGGCGCCGAACCGCCGCCGCCGTCCCCCGGCAGCTTCCGCTACGGCGGGCTGCTCGACACCAGCGGCCTCGAGCGCTTCGTGGTGCGCGTGATCCCGTGGCGCGGGATCGATCGCAGCCTGCGCTCGCGCCACCTCCACGCGATCTCGGTCTCGGCGACGCACGTCGGCACGGGCCATACCGTGGTCTTCCTCTCGAGCGCCGAGCCGGTGCCGCGCGAGTGGAGCCGCGATCCGTTCGTCCGTCACCGCACCGCGCGGATCGGCCCGCGCCACGTGCTCGCGTCCGCGGCGATCCCGATGCTGTTCCCCGCCGTGAAGATCGGCGAGGAGTTCTTCACCGATGGCGGGCTCCGCCAGAACACGCCGATGTCGCCGGCGATCCGGCTCGGCGCCGACCGCCTGCTGCTGATCTCGTTGCGCCACGTCAAGGCGGCCACCCCGGAGCTCGAGCAGGAGCGTACCGAGGCCTATCCCAAGCCGCTGTTCCTCGCCGGCAAGGCGCTCAACGCGCTGCTGCTCGACCACACCGAGTACGACCTCCAGCGGATGCAGCGGATCAACCTCATCCTCGAGGCCGGTCACGCCTCGTTCGGCGAGAAGTTCGAGTCGATGATGAACCACGAGCTGGTGCGGATGCGGGGCGCGCCGCTGCGCCGGATCCACGCGGTCCACATCCGGCCCTCCGAGGACATCGGCGTGCTCGCCGCCGAGTTCGTCAATGCGGGCCGCATGCGCGTCAACGGGTTGTTCGCGCGCAAGCTGATCCAGCGGCTCGCCGCCGGCGAGGCGCGCCACGAGAGCGATCTGCTCTCGTACCTGCTGTTCGACGGCGACTTTGCCGCAGAGCTGATCGAGCTCGGTCGCCGCGACGCCGCGGCGAAGGAAGACGAGCTCGCGGCCCTGTTCGATGTCTCGTCGCCGCACGACTACGAGCGCGCCAAGCTCGAGAAGGTGGAGTGACGATGCTGGGTCTCTTGCTGGTCGTGGTGAGCACCGTCGCCGTCACCGAGTTGCCGAGCCCGCGCCCCGCCGGCTGGGTGACCGATCAGGCCAACGTGCTCGATGCCGCCGCCGAGGCCCGCGTCAACGCCGTCGCCGAGGCGCTCCATCGCGCGCGCGGGATCGAGCTCGCGGTCGTCACCGTCGACGACGTGCGCGAGACGCCGAAGCAGTTCGCGACCGCGCTGTTCAACCACTGGAGGATCGGCGCGGCGCAGACCAACACCGGCGTGCTCGTGCTGCTCGTGATGGGCAAGCGCCGGCTCGAGGTCGAGACCGGCACCGGCATCGAGGCCGCGCTCCCAGCCGCGTGGCTGTCCGACATGCAGGCGCGCGCCATGGTCCCGCGCTTCAAGCAGCGAGACTTCGCGGGTGGGCTGGTCGCCGGCGTCGAGGCGATCGCCACGCACCTCGGCGCCGCGCCGGGGGAAGGCGCGAGCGACGGGAAGCCGGGTGAGTACCGCTCCGACGGCACCGTCATCACGCCGGATCGCCCGCAGCCGATCCCCGCGCTGCCCGACCAGCTGCCCGACCAGCCGGCGGATCCGGCGTATGTCTCGCTCCCGGCGGGCGAGACCGACGACGGTCTACCGACCGGCGCCCTCGTCGGTGGCGGCCTCGGCGTGCTCGGGCTCGGCGGTTGCGCGGCGCTGCTCGCGCGCAAGCGCCGGCGCGATCGCACCTGCATGACGTGCCAGCCGCACCGGCCGATGATGATGCTGTCCGAGATCGAGGATGACGCGCACCTCGACGCCGGCCAGCGCAAGGAAGAGCAGCTGGGCTCGGTCAACTACGAGGTCCTGGTCTGCCCGGGCTGTCAGGCCTCGCGCACGTGGACCGACAACAAGTGGTTCTCCGGCCACCAGCGCTGTCCGGGGTGCCAGTACAAGACCGGCACCTCGACGTCGCGCACCATCGTGCACGCCACCTACGATCACGGTGGTCAGGTCCAGGTCACGGAGAGCTGCAAGCACTGCAGCCACCAGGCCTCGCGCACCCGGTACACGGCGGCGCGCACGCGCCCGTCGACGTCGTCCTCGAGCTCGTCCTCGTCGGGATCTTCGTTCTCGTCGTCGTCGAGCTCGTCAGGATCGTCGGGCTTCGGCGGCGGCTCGTCGAGTGGCGGCGGCTCCGGCTCGAGCTGGTAGCTACGGCATCCCGCACGCGATCCACTCGCCGAGCTGCTGGCGCTCCGCCAGCGTCGGCTGCGGATTGCCGGGCGGCATCGACGTGTTCGTCGCGGCCGGCCCCGACGCCGTCGTGAAGTCGATGTGCTCGTGGACCGCGCGGATCCCGAAGATGGTGTCGAAGTCGTGGAACGACGGCGCGCCCTGCCGGTCGGGCCCGCGCAGCCCGCTGTCGTGACACTCGACGCAGTACCGATCCATGAACGGCTTGCCGAAGCTCTCGTAGGTCAGCGTCGACGGCGTCGGGCACACCGACTCGGTCGGCGGACCGAACAGGGGCGCCGGATCGCTGCAGGCGGCGAGCGCGAGCGCGGCGAGGCCGAGCCAGCGCGCGCTCACTGGTACCTCCAGGCCGCGGCACCGTAGAGGTCGGCGCGGAGCTCGACCGTCAGGTTGACCGTGCCGCCGTTGCGGATCAGCAGGTACCAGTCCGCCTGCGCGGTCGGCTGGAACACGTACGCCACCGTCATCCGGTCGAGCTCCTCGTAGACGACCTGCGTGCCGCCGTTGGCGTGGCCGTGGATGTTCCACTCGAGGTCGGGAGTTGGCGCGGCGAGCGCGATCCCGACGATGTCACCGGGACCGGCGGTCATGATGCCCTCGATGAGCTCGCCGGGCGCGAGCGTGTGGGTGTCGGTGATGGTCTCGCGCGGCGTCGCGTCGAGCTGCGAGATGTCGGCCGGCACGAACGCGTCGACGCTCTCGCCCCCGTTGTCACCGCACGCGGCGAGCAGCGAGCAGAGGAGCAGGGAGTGCTTCATCATCGAGACCTCGACGCCGTGAAGGAGGGTGGCAGCAGCTCGCACGGCAACGCGCCGGTGGGCGGGAGAGGGAGATCGGTGGGGCGCTCGAGGCACGCCGCGAGCACCGCCGCGGGGGCGTCGACGCCGGCATCCGCCGTGGGGGTGACCGGCGTGACGTTGTCGCCGCAGGCCACCGCGAGCAGGACGGCGATCGCGAGAGGGATCAGGGTTCGCATGGCGGGCCCTAGTACTTCACGTAGAGCTCGTCGCCCGCGACGAGGTCGGCGGCGAGAGGCGTCACCCCGGGGGTCGCGGCGATCATCCCCGCCGTGACCGCATTCGCGCTGTAGGCGGAGCTGCCGCGCCACACGATCGCGGCGTCACCGAAGTACGTGCCGAGCTCGGCCGCCGGCACCGTCGTGCCCGCCGGGATCGTGATCGCGTTCCACCCGGGGACGCGCTGCGGGATCACGGTGAGCAACGCGGCAGGGCTGCCGGTCATCGTGCCCGGCGGCTGATCCCAGAGGACCACCGTCTGCGCGTTCGTGGTCTTGTTCTGGCAGGTCTGCTCGACAGCGAACTGCAGCCGCGAGAACGGGAGGTTGTCGACCTTCGCGCGGATCGTGAGCTGGTAGTAGGCGTCGTCGCCCTCGAGGAGCTCGGCGACGGGCTTGGTCCACTCGACGTGGGTGATGGTGGCGCCGGTCCGGATCACCGTCGGGGTCCCGAAGTCGCTGCGCAGCGGGCGCACGCTGGTGACGCCGGCGGGGATCGCGACGCGCACCTTGATGGTGTCGAGGTGGGTCATCGCGGCGTCGGTGCAGCCATGGCCGACCGAGAAGGTGATCAGCTGCCCGCTCTTGTTCGCAGCGGCGGGCCCGCTGGAGATCGAGACGTGGGCGTGGGTGACGGCCGGCGCGAGCACGCCAGCGGTGAGAGAGAGGGTGGTGAGGACGGACCGAGTGACAGGGTGCGAGCGCAACATGACGAGCCTCCGCTGTCCGGAACGCGGACAGCCGGTGATGATGATGACGACGACGTTGACGGGACGACGAGCCGGCGCGCGCTAGAACGGCGGCGGCTCGGGTGGCGTCGGGAGGTCGTCGGGCATCGGCTCGAGGGCAGGTGGCGCCGCGGTCTCCCGGCGCTCGGTCACGTGGATCTCGGGAGAGGCAGGCTCGATCGCGACGAGCAGCGTCGGCGCGACCCGCTCCACCCGCTCACCGCAGCGCTTCAGCTCCGGCGCGGACGGTGCGCGGTCATCATGATCGTGGCACTTGCAGGTCGTCTTGACGGGGCAGCAGCAGTCGTCGCCCCCGACGATGCCAGCGCTCGCCCACGCCGCCACCGTGCTGCTCAGCAGCGCGAGCGCGGCGATCAGGGGGAGGAGCCAGCGCAGCAACGGCACGACCCCGGGAAGGTACGAAGGTTCCGCATGCCTGACAAGCACCAGGCCCGCGGCCCACCGCCGGGCCCGCTCTCGGTCGCTGACAGGCCGAGACGCGCGGGATGCCTGGCCTGCTCGAGCACGAGCACGACCACGAGCACGACCGCGCCTGCTCGCTCGACCGCCACCAGCGAGCGAGGGCCCGGGCTGATCGGAGTCGGGTCGCACCCGGTCGCAGGCGAGAATCCCCTGCGGAGCGGGCACCTCCACAGATCGCGTGGCAATGTGCGCGACATGAAGCGCCTCTTCACTCTCGTGCTGCTCGCGCTCGTCGCCTGCGGCGGGCCGAAGTCCAGACCCGACACCGCGACGAGCGGTGGCAACCCTGCCGGGACGGACACGACGGCGAGCAGGGTTCCGGCCACCGGCGACGCTGCGGTGCTGCCGCTGTGGGCCAACGTCAAGAAGGGCACGCTTCCGAACGGCCTGACCTACTACATCATGAAGCACAAGCAGCCCGAGAAGCGGGCGCTGCTGTGGCTCGCGGTCGATGCTGGCTCGGTCCAGGAGGACGACGATCAGCGCGGCCTCGCGCACTTCGTCGAGCACATGGCGTTCAACGGGACCAAGCGGTTCCCGAAGGCCGAGATCATCAACTACCTCGAGAAGATCGGGATGGGGTTCGGCGCGGACCTCAATGCGTCGACGAGCTTCGACGAGACGATCTACACGCTCACCGTCCCGACCGACGACAAGACGTTCGTGCCGAAGGGCTTCGACATCCTGCGCGACTGGGCGGCGGACGTCTCGTTCGACCCGACCGAGGTCGACAAGGAGCGGGGCGTCGTGCTCGAGGAGTGGCGGCTCGGTCGCGGCGCGTTCCAGCGGTTGTTCGACAAGCAGGCCAAGGTGCTGTTCAAGGGCTCGCGCTACGCCGAGCGGCTCGTGATCGGCCTGCCCGACACGCTGAAGACCGCGCCGCGCGACGCGCTCGTCCGCTACTACAAGGACTGGTACCGCCCCGATCTGATGGCGGTCATCGCGGTCGGTGACTTCGAGGATCCCGCCGCGATCGAGAAGATGATCGCGGAGAAGTTCGGCGATCTCAAGAACCCCGCGAAGGCGCGACCACGCACGCCGGCGGGGCTGCCGAAGGCGGACGGCACCCGGGTCTCGATCGAGACCGACAAGGAGCTGCCGGCGCAGGTGGTGTCGGTCTACAACCTGCTGGCGCACCGCCCCGAGTCGACGTCGAAGGACTTCCGCCGCATGACCGTCGAGCAGGTCTACCAGACGATCCTCAACGAGCGGCTCGGCACGCTCGCGCGCCGCAAGGAGGCGCCGTTCGTGGGCGCGTTCGCGGGCGCCCAGGGCTTCACCCGCGAGATCGACGTGTTCGCGCGCACCGCGCAGGTCAAGGCCGGCAAGGTCGAGGACACGCTGCGCGCGCTGTTCATCGAGGTGCTCCGCGTCGAGCAGCACGGCTTCACGCAGGGCGAGCTCGATCGGGCGCGCATCAACATCGCGCGGTTCTATGACCAGAATGCGGTCGGCGAGCAGACGAACCAGAGCTCGGAGTATGCGGCCGAGATGACGCGCAACTTCTTCGAGGGCGAGCTGATGGTCGGGCGCGTCGCCGAGAAGGATCTGACGCTCAAGTTCCTGCCGACGATCACGCTCGCCGAGCTCAACTCGCTCGCGAGCCGCTACGGCGGCGCCGACAACCGCGCGATCGTGATCGCCGGTCCCGACGGTTCGCCGCTGCCGACCCAGGCGCGCGTCCTCGAGATCGTCGCCGAGGTCGCGAAGAGCGAGATCGACCCGTGGCAGGACAAGGCCGCGGTCACGGCGCTGCTCGCGCAGCCGCCGCAGCCGGGCAAGGTGACGAAGGAGACGAAGATCGAGGCGATCGGCGTGACCGAGTGGACGCTGTCGAACGGGGTCCGCGTGATCGTCAAGCCGACCGACTTCGAGGCCGACGTGGTCACGATCTCCGGCACCTCGCCGGGCGGGCTCGCGGTGGCGACGCCGAAGCAGTACGCGGACGCGCGGTTCGCGGACGACATCGCCGCGCTCGGCGGCGTCGGCGAGCTCGACGTCGACGCGCTGCAGAAGGCGCTCGCCGGCAAGCAGGTGCAGGCGTCGGCGTCGCTCAGCGAGACGCTCGAGTCGATCGAGGCCGGCGGCTCGGTCCGCGATCTCGAGACGATCTTCCAGCTCGTCTACCTGCGGATGACGGCGCCACGCAAGGACGAGCAGGCGGTCGCGGTCTGGAAGCAGAACACCGCGGAGCAGCTCGCCAACCAGCTGCGCGTGCCCGAGGTGCAGTACTCGATCAAGTCCTCGGAGGTCATGTTCAAGGGCAACCTGCGCCGCAAGTTCCCGCAGCCCACCGACATCGAGAAGATCAACGTCGACAAGGCGCTCGCCTTCTACAAGGACCGGTTCGGCGACGCGTCGGACTTCACGTTCGTGATCGTTGGCGCCGTCGACGTCGCGAAGCTCAAGCCGCTCGTCGAGACCTACCTCGCGAGCCTGCCGGCGAAGGGCCGCAAGGAGAAGGAGAAGGACCCGGGCATCCGGCGCGCCACCGGCGTCGTCAAGAAGAGCTGGGATCTCGGCAGCGAGCCGAAGGCCCGGGTGTCGATCACGTTCCATGGCACCGAGAAGTGGACGCGTGATCACGACCGCGACATGTTCATCCTCGGCCAGGCGCTCGCGACCAAGCTGCGCGAGACGCTCCGCGAGGACCTCGGCGGGGTCTACGGCGTCGGCGCGAGTGGCTACCTCGCTCGCACCGCGCACCAGGAGCGGACGTTCACGATCCAGTTTGGCTGCGATCCAGCGCGGGTCGACGAGCTGATCCAGGCGGCGCAGGCCGTGATCGCGAAGGTCGCGAAGGAGGGCGTGGAACCCGAGTACCTCGACAAGATCAAGGCCGCGTTCACCCGCGAGCGCGAGGTCCAGCTCCGCAGCAACAACTTCTGGTCGGGCTGGCTCGCGAGCTCGTACCGGTTCGGCGACGATCCGACGCTGGTGCTCGACCCGACGAAGATGACCGCGCGGATGACGACCGAGCACGTCAAGGCCGCGGCGAAGCGGTTCCTCGACGGCAAGCAGTACTACCAGGCGGTGATGGTGCCGGCGAAGCCGGCCACGGCGGCTCCGGCCACGCCGTAGCTTCCAGGTCGAGACGGTGGGCAGCGTGGCGAAGCTGCGCTATGCAGCAACGACGTGAGCGGCCCGTACGTCGACGATGCTGCCAGGGACCACGAGTCCCTCGATCGGCGCCGGCTGGCGGTGCTGTGGCGGCTGCTGCCCCTGCTGCGCCCGCATCGCTGGCGCTTCATCCTCGCGATCGCGTGCCTGTTCGCCGCGTCGTCGATCACGCTGGTCTATCCGTGGGCGGCGCGGGAGGCGGTCGACGTCGGGATGGGGTCCGCGACGACGAGCGATCTCGACCGCATCGTCTGGATCCTGATCGCCGTCTTCATCGTCAACGCCGTGCTCGTGTGGCTGCGCCACTACAGCCTGTCGTGGCTCGGCGAGCGCGTGGTGGCGGACCTCCGAGGCCAGGTGTTCGATCGCATCCTCACGCTGCCGCTGACGTGGTTCCACGAGCGCCGCAGCGGCGAGCTCGTCGGTCGCCTCGCCTCGGACGTCACGATCGTGCAGGGCGTCGTCAGCAGCGAGCTCTCGATGGCGCTGCGCAACGGCGTGCAGATGCTCGGCGCCACCGTGCTGCTGTTCGTGATCGACGTCGAGCTCACGCTGCTGATGCTCGCGATCGTGCCGGTCACGGTGATCACCACGATCTTCTTCGGGCGCAAGATCCGCCGGATGTCGCGCTCGGTCCAGGACGAGCTCGCGAAGGTGTCGGGGCAGGTCCAGGAGTCGATCGGCGCGATCGGGACCGTGCAGTCGTTCGTGCGCGAGGGCTACGAGGCCCGGCGCTACCGCGACGGCGTCGAGCAGGCGTTCGGGAAGACGCTGCAGCTCGTGCGCTACCGGTCGTGGTTCTTCTCGACCTCGATGACGGCCGGGTACATCGGCGTCGCGCTCGTGATCTGGCTCGGCGGGCGCTCGCTGATCGCGGGCGAGCTCACGGCCGGCGATCTGACGTCGTTCTTCCTCTACACGTTCATCGTCGCCGGCGCGCTCGCGGATCTCGCGAGCCTGTGGGGCGCGCTGCAGCGCGCGGCGGGCGCCACCGATCGGCTGTTCGCGGTGATCGATACCGAGCCCGAGATCCGCGACGCCGCCGTGCCGACCCCGCTGCCGGCGGGCAAGGGCGCGATCCGCTTCGAGGGTGTGTCGTTCGCGTACCCGGCGCGCCGCGGCCAGCCGGTGCTCGCCGACGTCGATCTCGCGATCGCGCCGGGCGAGGTGATCGCGCTCGTCGGGCCCTCGGGCGCGGGCAAGTCGACGATCCTCTCGCTGCTCTACCGGTTCTACGACGTCGATGCCGGGCGCGTGCTGTTCGAGGGCGTGGACGTCCGCCAGCTGCCACTCGCCGAGCTCCGCCGCAGCCTCGCGATGGTCGCGCAGGAGCCGGTGCTGTTCTCCGGCACGATCCGCGACAACATCGGCTACGGCGCGACCCACGTCCCGACGCAGGCCGAGATCGAGGCCGCCGCGCAGGACGCCTACGCGCACGACTTCATCGTCGGCTTCCCCGACGGCTACGACACCTCGATCGGCGAGCGCGGCACCAAGCTGTCGGGCGGCCAGAAGCAGCGCATCGCGCTCGCGCGCGCGATCATCGCCAACCCGCGCGTGCTGATCCTCGACGAGGCCACCTCGAACCTCGACGCCGAGAGCGAGGCCGCGGTCCAGGCCGCGCTCGCCCGCCTGATGCACGGCCGCACCACGATCATCGTCGCGCACCGGCTCAGCACCGTGCGCGACGCCGACCGCATCGTCGTCATCGAGGACGCGCGCGTCGTCGAGCAGGGCGGCCACGACGAGCTGATGGCGCGCCGCGGGACGTACCACCGGCTCGTCGAGCACCAGCTCATCGGCGACGCGCGCGTCGCGTCGTAGTTCCGGATGGCAGAGCAGGGGACGCCCTCCACG
>JALZOI010000779.1 GCA_030857245.1 Myxococcota bacterium | reverse complement strand
ACCGGAGGTGGTACGACCGGCAGCGGCGCCGCGCCGGAGCCGCTGCCGCCCGACACCACGACGGGGCTCGAGACCGGTGGTGACGCCGCGACGCCCGACCCGACCCCGGACGGCCCTCTCGTCGGGGAGCGGCCCGCCGCCGCGCCCGGCTTGCCCGTGATGCTCGATGACACCCTCGCCGCGTACGAGCGGCTCACGGTCGCGGGCGGCATCGCGACGTTCAACTACGACACCGTCCGCAAGCGGCTCGCGTTCGACGCCGACGTCGCCGGCAGCTACGCGAAGCGCATCGAGCGCGAGAAGCTCGCGTGGGGCATGGATCTCGGCGCGCACCTGGTCGCCGGGTTGATCAACCCCGAGGGCCGGGCGCAGAACCGCGGTGCGCAGCTCACCATCACCGGCATCGGCGAGGTCCGGTTCTACTCGGGGATGCTCTATGGCGTCGGCAAGGCGGCGGTCGGCGGGCAGCTGACGTACGTCAGTGATGTCGACGATGACAATCCCGATGCCGACTTCAAGGACTCGCGGACCACGCTCGATCTGCAGGTCGCGCTCGGCGGCGGCTACGGTCGGCTGCTCGACGTCGGCGGTGCGATCCGCGTGCGGCGGCTGTCGCGCGCCCTCGATGCCGCGAGCGCACTCGGCAAGCCGATCGACGCGGCGACGGCGAAGCGCCTCGAGCTGACGTGGTGGTCGCTGCGAGGGGCTCGCTCGACGTACGACGCGCTGATCGCGACCGTGGCGATCCTGCGCGAGGCCGGGATCCTGCTCGGCGAGCCGGACGCCGGCCTGACGTACGAGATCCTCAACGTGCTGCGCGACAGCCAGCTGTTCCTGCGCCCGAGCGGGCTCGACCTCCAGCTCGCGGTCAGCGAGGGCTACCTCGTGCGGCCGAACGACATCAACGGCAACCCGTCGGCGGCGGGCCAGGAAGGGCGCGTCGAGCAGCTCCTCGCGCTCGCGGGTTACGGCCGCCAGCTCGACGAGGACAAGCTCGAGCTGTCGGGCCATGGCTACGCGCGGCTCCGGCTGTTCGCGCCCGATGATCAGCCGTCGCCGTGGGCGCTCGGTGCGCGCGCGCGGATGCGGCGCTTCACGTACGGCGATCACGGCGACCCGATCGGCGTGTTCGACCTCGGGGGCGGGATCCAGATCTCGAAGGACGACGGCGGCGATGAGGACGGCGATGGCGAGCCCGATGCCGTGCTCGGGATGCGGGTCTCCGGCGAGCTCGGCTTCACGTGGTGGCTCAATGCCGCGTCGGGGATCCGGCTCGGCGCGGCCGTCGCGGCCGATGGCGGGGAGCTGTTCATCGGAGCAACGCTGACGGCGACCTACGGCCTGCTCGACGCGACGTTCTCCGCGCTCTAGCGCCCGATCCAGGCCGCTGGTCTGGTGGTCCGACCTGTCCGCTGTTAGGGTGATCTCGTGGCTTCCCTCTCGCCCAGTCAGCATCGGACGCTGGTGGCGGTCGCCGAGACCGCCCTCCCGGCCGGTCGCTTCTTGCCTGCCGCCGGCGAGGCCACGGCGGCCAAGGTCGTGCAGTTCACGAGCTCGCTGCCGGGCCCCGTGCAGACCGGGCTCGCGGGGCTGCTCCGCGGGCTCGACGCGCAGGCGTGGCTCGGTGATCGCAAGCCGTTCGCGCGGCTCGCGCCGGCCCGTCGCCTCGCGCTGCTGCAGAGCTGGCGGCACGGCGACGTGATCCGCCGGCTGATGCTGCGCGCGCTCGTCAGCCCGCTCAAGTTCGCGCACTTCGATGACCCCGCCCTCTACGCGCGCCTCGGCTGCGTCTACGAGGTCGAGAAGGCGAAGGCCGAGGCGAAGCCGGCGTACCTCCGCGATCGCGTGCACGCGCAGCTCGCGGGCGACCTTGCGGTCGAGTGCGACGTCGTGGTGATCGGGACCGGCGCGGGCGGCGCGGTCGTCGGGCGCGAGCTCGCCGAGGCCGGGCTCGCCGTGGTGTTCGTCGAGGAGGGTCGCTACTACGACCGCACGGACTTCACCGGTCGCTCGCTGGAGATGCAGCAGAAGCTGTATCGCCGCGGCGGCTCGACATTCTCGGTCGGCAACGTCGCGATCCCGATCCCGCTCGGGATGTCGGTCGGCGGCACGACCACGGTGAACTCGGGGACCTGCTATCGCACGCCGGAGCGGATCCTCCACGAGTGGGCGACCGACCTCGGGCTCACCGACCTCGCGCCCGACGCGATGGGCGGTTACTTCGAGCAGGTGGAGCGCGTGCTCCAGGTCGAGGCCGCGCGTGCGGAGCTGCTCGGCGGTAACGGCCGCGTGATCGCCCGCGGCTGCGAGGCGCTCGGCTTCACGCAGCACCGGCCGCTCAAGCGCAACGCCCCCGCGTGCGATGGCCAGGGCGTCTGCTGCTTCGGGTGTCCGACCGACGCCAAGCGCTCGACCAACGTGAGCTACATCCCGATGGCGCTGCGCGCCGGCGCCGAGCTGTTCACCGGCGCGAAGGTGACGCGGATCCTCGTCGAGGGCGGGCGCGCACGCGGCGTGGTCGCCGCCACGGCGGACGGCCGCTCGCTGACGGTGCGATCGCGCGCGGTCGTGGTGGCGTGCGGCGCGATCCTGACGCCGCTGCTGCTCGCGCGGCAGGGTCTCGGTGCGCGGTCCGGGCAACTCGGCAAGAACCTGTCGATCCATCCGGCGGCCGGTGCGCTCGCGGAGTTCGACGAGCAGATCCTCGCGTGGAAGGGCATCCCCCAGGGCTACGCGATCGAGGACCTGCACGACGAGGGCATCCTGTTCGAGGGGGCCGCCGTCCCGCTCGAGATGTCGATGTCGGTGACGCAGCTGATCGGCCCCGAGCTGATCCGGCTCGCCGAGTCGTTCGATCACGTCGCGAGCTTCGGCTTCATGATCGAGGACACGTCGCACGGCTCGGTGCGCGAGGTGCGGGGGCAGCCCGTCATCCAGTACTGGCTCACCGAGCAGGACGTCTCGCACGTCAAGCGCGCGCTCGACGTGCTCGCGCAGATCTTCTTCGCCGGCGGCGCGCGCCGCGTCCACACGCCGATCAACGGCTTCGACGTCCTCGAGTCCCCCGACGACCTCGCGAAGCTCCGCCGCGCGACGCTCCGCCCCTGGGATCTCGATCTCTCCGCGTACCACCCGCTCGGCACCGCGCGGATGGGCATGGACCCGGCCTCGTCGGTCATCGGCCCCGATCACCAGGTCCACGACACCGCCGGCCTCTACGTCGTCGACGGCTCGGCCGTCCCGACCTCGCTCGGCGTCAACCCGCAGATCACGATCATGGCGCTCGCGACGCGGGCCGCCGAGCACATCGCGGCCGCCCTGAGCTGACGTCAAAAGGGGACGCCCTCCACGACCGCAACTTCGGACACGCCGGACACGGCGTCGACGCGGTTCCGCGGAGTTAGGCG
>JALZOI010000778.1 GCA_030857245.1 Myxococcota bacterium | reverse complement strand
GTCGGGCTTGATGTCGCGGTGCACGATGCCCGCGGCGTGCGCCGCCGCGATCCCGCGGCCCGCCTGCTGGAACACGCTCGTGATCGCCCGCCAGCCGCGCGGCTCGGCGCGCAGCCACGCCCGCAACGTCTCGCCCTCGACCAGCTCCATCGCGACGAACACGCGGCCCTCGTGGATGCCGACGTCATGCACCGCGACGACGTTGGGATGGGACAGCCGTGCGGTCAGCTGCGCCTCGCGGGCGAGCCGCGCGTACGACTCGGCATCCGCCGCCGACGGCGATGCCCGCAGGACCTTGAGCGCGATCGTGCGCGCGAGTTCGGGGTCGTGCGCGGAGTACACGCGGCCCATGCCGCCCGCCCCCAGCCAGCCGACGATCACGTAGCGCCCGACGCGGGTCCCGACGTTGAGCTCGTCGTGAGCGGCGGCGGGCGCGGTGTCGGAGCGGGCCGCTCGCAGCGCGGCGCCCACCATCGTCCGGCATGCCTCGCAGCTCTCGATATGGCTCAGCAGGTGCGGGTGCTTCGCGGACTGCGCCTCGCCGCCGGCGAGCAGCGCGACCTCCTCCGTCACCAGACACGCTCCCAGATCCTCTCGCACGGGCGAGTCATAACACCCCCGCGGACCGCTGCCGCCGTTCGCGCCGGTCACGTCACTCGAACACGCCGGTACCGGTGGTGGCGATCGAGCCGGTGATCGTGCAGATCGACGGCCCCGTGCAGCTCCGCAGCGCGAAGCCGCTGAACGTCGCCTTCACGATCCCGGAGGCCGGCCGGTACGTCTCGATCACGAGCGTCCCCGCCGGGGGCTGCACGCCCATCCAGCAGTGGTTGCCGTGCAGCTCGAACGCCCGCGTCGTCATCGCGACGACCCGGCGCGCGCTGCTGCCATCCCACGCCTCGGGATCGGGCACCGCGCCGGTGTAGCCGTCGGGCAGGTCGAACTGCACCGAGCCGCGGAACGTGTACGGGGGCTCCGCCTCGGTGAACGAGATGCCGAGGTTGCCGTTGTGGTGGACGATCGCGCGGCCCTGCAGCGTCGCGCACGACGAGGTCAGCGTGGACGCGAGCGGCATGCCGCCGCCACCGTCGCCGCCGCGCGGCCCGTCGGCCGGCATGGCATCCGGCCCGCCGGGGTCGCCATCGCCGGGCTCCGACCCACCACACGCCGCGGGGATCAGGAGCAAGGTCACGAGCCCGTGAGCGAGGCGCCGGCGGTGCAGCTGCATGCGCCCGTGAGTAGCGACAATCGCGGCCGGCGCGGCGCAATAGAATCGGACATCCCGGCCGCGGGAGCCGCCGCTTCGCGATGCACGCGATCCAGCAGAGCGAGTCCGAGGCCCGCGCGCTCGGGCGCCGTCGCTACTCGCTGTGGACCGGCGACCTCGGGGTGGCGGGCTTCCTCTGGGAGTGCATCCGCGCGACCGCGCGGCTCCCGACGATGGACGTGATGTAGCCGCGGCTACACCAGCGACCTGACCATCTGCTGCGCGGTCACGGTGTAGCCGCGCGATGCATAGAGACGGATCGCGGTGGTGTTCCCGCCGAACACGTTCAGCCCCAGCGTCGTCACGCCGTGCGCGCGCGCGCACGCCTCGCCGGCCTCGAGGAGCCAGCGCCCGAGCCCCTGCCCGCGGACGTCGGGCTCGACCTCGAGCGCGTAGATCCAGGCATCGCACGTGCCCGGCTGCGGCGGCGGGCCGAACCACAGCTCGCCGATCCGTTGCGTGCCGCGCAGGGCGATCAGGAAGTGGTGCTTCGGCAGGGGCTGGTCGCCCGGAAACATCGCCGCGTCGCTCGCCTCGGCCCGGGCCCGTGCAACGTCGGGCGCCATGCCGCCGCGCTCGATCATGTCGTCGACGTAGCTGGCGCGCTCGCGGATCCGGAAGGCCGCGATCTCGGCTGAGGTCATCGCGCGCAGCACGGGGTCCATGGCCCGGAGCGTACCAGGCGTTCGCGGGCTCCACCCCCGTTGCAACGAACGGCCCTGCGGCGTGCATCGAACCGGGTCATCATGACCAGCGTGTACGACTGCGTGATCGTGGGAGGTCGATGTGCCGGGGCGCCCCTCGCGCGGTTCCTCGCGCGAGCGGGCAAGCGCGTGGTGGTGGTCGACGCCGCTGCACTGCCGTCCGACCAGCCGCTGTCGACGCACTTCATCCACCCGTACGGCATGCGGATCCTCGACGAGCTGGGCCTCGGCGAGCGGGTTCGGGCGATCGCGCCGTCGATCGACACGTTCCGCACCGGCATCGGGGCCGACGTGGTGGCGCTGCGGTTCCCGCCGGGCCAGGGCGGCTCGTGTCCACGCCGGATCGATCTCGATGCGGTCCTGCTCGACGGCGCGCGCGAGGCCGGCGCCGAGATCCGGGTGCGGTGCCGCGTGGTCGACGTGATCCGCGAGGGCGAGCGCGTCGTCGGGGTGATCGTCGACGACGGCGGCACCCGCCGCGAGCTGCGCGCCGACGTCGTGATCGGCGCCGACGGCCGCCACTCGACGATCGCGAAGCGCGTCGGCGCCGACGAGTACAACGCCTACGACAGCCCGCGCTGCGTGTACTGGGCGTACTGGCCGCGCCCCTCCTGGTACGCCACGGATCCGCGTTACGAGGGCGGCACGCTGATCGCCTACGATGACGACGACCTGCGGATCGTGTTCCCGACCAACCGCGATCAGCTGCTGATCGGGTTCGGGTTCCCGGCGACCGACGACGTGGCCGCGTTCCGCGCCGATCCGCGGGGCCAGCTCGAGGCGGTGCTGCGCGCCCACCCGCTGACCGCGCCGCTCGTCGCCGGCGCACCGCTCACGCGGCCGATCGGGATCGTCAAGGCGCGCTTCTACTTTCGCCGCGCGGCGGGCCCGGGCTGGGCCCTCGTCGGCGATGCGGGCCTGTTCAAAGATCCGAGTCCGGGGCTCGGGATCGGCGACGCGCTCCGCGACGCGCGCGCCCTCGCGGCCGCGATCGTCGAAGGTGGTGACGCAGCGCTCGAGCGGTACTGGCGCGAGCGCGATGTCGCGTCGCTACCGCTGTTCTACTTCGCGCGGGACCTCGGCGACCCGGCGTACAACAACGCCTTCACCCGGCTGTGCTACCAGCGGCTGCTCGCCGAGCCCGCGCAGTGCGCGCGGCTGCTCGACGTGATCGAACGCCGCGTCTCGCCGTACGAGGTATTCGGGGTCGGCACGATTCTGCGGTGGACGTTCGGGGCGGTGTTGCGCGGCAACTTCGCGGTGCTCGGCCCGTTCTTCAAGGCGGGCCAGGTGGGCGCGCAGGTGGCGAAGGCGCTGAAGCAGTGCCGCCAGCTCGTGCCGGCGCCGCGCGCGCTTGGCTCGGCGCGCTGATGGCGGGTCGCGACGCTCTCCTGGATCCGGCGGCGGCGCGATGAGGTCGACGCGCCGCCCTCACCGGC
>JALZOI010000181.1 GCA_030857245.1 Myxococcota bacterium | reverse complement strand
CGCCGGGGGGGCGGCGACTATCGCGGCGGTTATCGTCGGCGACTGTCGCGGCGCACGTCGCCGCCAGGAGCGGCTTGTCGCCGCTCGTCGCCGGGGGTGGCGGTGACTCTCGCGGCGCACGTCGCCGCCCGGAGCGGCTTGTCGCCTTGCCGCCCCCTGGCGTGATCTGCCGCGGGGCTGTCACCCCATGACAACCCCAGTTGCCACCCGCCCCGCCCGGCGATCCTCGACCACCCGCGTCCGCGCTGTTCCTTGCGGGGTGGGGCTCCAGTCCGTGGGATGCACTACCGGAACGACCGATCGACGCTGCGCGGCAAGCCTTGGATCACTTGCTGCTCGATGACGCGAGCATGGACCTGTTCAAGCATCGCCTCACGCTTCCTGGATCGTTTGCTCTGGTCGGACGGCAGCGACCTCGCGACGGGCTGCATGGCCGGTGAAGCAGTGCTCGAGGGCGACGAGAGCTTCGAAGTCACCGACGACGATCTCGTCGAGGACGACGCCTTCGACCAGGCGGCGGGCGACGGCAAGGAGGACGGCGTGCTGACGTACGCCGCCGTGGCGCGGCTCGCGAAGCAGGCCGGCGTCGCCTGCACGGGCGAGCGCATCGCGATCGCGGTCGCGGTCGCGAAGGCGGAGTCCGGGTTTCGTCCGACGATCACCAACACCGTCGGCAACGCGCACGGCATCGACCGGGGGCTCTGGCAGATCAACAGCTACTGGCACCCGAACGTGTCCGCGACCTGCGCGTTCAGCCCGAGCTGCAATGCACGCGCGATGGCGAGCATCAGCAGCAAGGGCACGAAGTGGACCCCGTGGTGGACGTACGTGAACAAGAAGCACGTCCCGTTCATGGCGCAGGCGCGCGCCGCGCAGAATGCAGTCTGCGCGCCGTGACGCGTCGGCTCATGCCGCGGCGCCGCCGCGGCCCGTCGACGCCTGCAAAGCGTCGCGAGGCTGCTGCGAGGAACGCGGATGAGTAGAAGAAACAAGATCCTGGCCCGTCGAGGGGCGCAATGTCGGACCGACCAGCTAGGGTGCTCGTCATGGGAATCGAAGCCACCGGCAAGCTGCACACGATTTTCGAGACCAAGCAGGTGTCGGAACGTTTCTCGAAGCGCGAGTTCGTCGTCGAGATGTCCGACAACCCGAAGTATCCGCAGGTCGTGCTGTTCCAGCTGACCGGCGACCGCTGCTCGCAGCTCGATGGCATGAACGTCGGCGATCAGATCCTGATCGAGTTCAGCCTTCGCGGCCGCGAGTGGAAGAGCCCGTCGGGCGAGGTCAAGTACTTCAACAGCCTCGACGTCTGGAAGATCGAGCCCGCGCGCAACAACGCGAACCGCGGTCGTGGTCGAGGCATGCAGGACGATCGCGACTCGGCGCCGCCCCGCGACTACGAGCCCCGCCCGAGCGATCTCGGCCAGGGTAACGACGACATTCCGTTCTGATCGTGGTCACTGGTTCGTGAGCGCGTCGCGCGTCGTGCCTAGCGCCGGCGCACGTGCTGGATGACGACCGGCTGGACGGGCACGTCCTTCGAGAACGGGCCCTGGGCGCCGGTCTTGACGGCCTTGATGGCGTCGACCACGTCCATGCCCTCGGTGACCTTGCCGAACACTGCATAGCCCCAGCCCGCGTCGATCTTGGCCTGGTGATCGAGGAACGCGTTGTCGGTCACGTTCACGAAGAACTGCGCAGTCGCGGAGTGCGGATCGCCCGTGCGCGCCATCGCGACCGTGCCCCGGGTATTCACGAGGCCGTTGTCGGCCTCGTTGGTGATCGGCGCCTGCACGGCGCGCTTCTCGAGCTGCGCATCGAACCCGCCGCCCTGGATCATGAACGTCGGGATGACGCGGTGGAACACGGTGCCGTCGTAGTGCCGCGCATCGACGTAGCGCAGGAAGTTCTCGACCGACCCGGGAGCGCGGGCCGGATCGAGCGTGATGACGAACGTGCCGAGAGTGGTCGCGACTTCGACAGCGGGGTCAGCCATCGCCCGAGCGTAGGGGACGCCCTCCGCGCGCTCAAGGCGCGGCTGCCACTTCGCACGCCGTGACCACGACAGGCGCGTCGCTCGACGTGGCGCGCGCGCGACGCAGCGCCCGCTACGCGCCCGCGTAACCGGCGCGCCGGCACGGGCGAACCCCGCAGGATCGTGGCCGACCTCGGATCATTCCGGTGATCCATCACGGCGCGATCGCGATCGGCGCGCGGTACGCGCGCTGCTCTACGTCCGCGGCATGGCCGTCCTCCGTCGCGACCTCGTCGCCTGGTTCCTCTCGATCCCCTCGGCGCTCACGGTGATCGCCTGCCTGTTCTTGCCAGTGACGCACAGCTGCCACGGCGGCGAGCTGACCGCGGTCGACTCCGGGCTCGCGGCGATCATGGTGCCGGTCGCCGCGCTCGGCCTGCTCCCACTCGCGTGGCGCGTCCTGCCAGCGATCCGGCGCGGCGCCCCCGAGATCATGATGACCGTCGCTGCGCTCGTCCTGATGCAGCTCGTGATCACGATCCCGATCGCGGTGGCGCTCGTGTGGAGTCACGCGCGCCACCGGCTCCGCGGCGAGGCGCTGACCGCGGTCAGCAGCGTGCTCTGCGTGATCGCGTTCCTCGTCGTGTTCCCGCTGATCACGATGTTCGATACGTGGCTGCTGGGCGCTCGCCTGGTGTGGGCGGCGGCGGGGGTCGAGGCGCTCGGGCTCGCGATCTGGGCGAGTGCCGCGCGCGCGCGCGACGCTCACGCGTACAGGTAGATCACGAAGCTGATCGGCACGAGCAGGCCGGCGCCGACGAAGTACTTGCCGCGCCCGAGGAAGCCGCGGTCGCCCTTCATCATCGTCATGCCGGTGAGCGCGAGGACGACGAGCGCGAGCGCGAACGCATCGGCGATGTACGTCCAGATGCCTTTGAGGTTGTTGAGGTGGAGCGCGTTGACCTCGAAGAACACGGCGCGCTTCGACAGCGACTTCAGCGTCCCGCGGCCGGTGCGGATGTCGACGCGCGCCTCCTGGCCGTCGGCGAGGAACACGCGGAGATCCGTCGTGGTCTCCTGGAAGTGGCCGCGCACGGTGCGCGGATCGAGCGCGAGCCCGGCGACCACGAAGGCTTCGAGCTCGGGCAGCGAGCCGGCGGGCAGCGGTCCGAGATCGACGCTGCGCTCGTCGAACTTGTAGTTCGGGTTCCAGTCCTCGATGTGATTGACGGCGATCCCGGAGAGCGCGTAGGCGATCGTCAGCGAGACCGCCACGTACCCGAGGTCCCGGTGGACGACCCGGAACCAGTGCCGCCACCGACCCTTGCGCACTACAGCTTGTCGCGGAACACGGCGCCGGTGCCGTCGATGCGCACGATGCTCGTCGGCGACGTGATGCTCGCCGGGTCGTACTTGATGTTGTACTCCTTCGCCTGGTACTCGGCGTGCTGCTTGCTCTCCTCGAGGGTGAGCTCCTTGACCGCGACGGTGCCCTCGGCGACCGCGACCTTGCCCTTCGCGTCCATCGGGAAGACCATCTCGCCGTCGGTCACCTTGAAGCGCAGCTTCTGACCGGGGCCGCTGCCGGCGAGCTCGAACCAGCAGCCGCGCTTCGGGCAGACGTCCGTGATCATCCCCTCGACGCGCACGATCTTGCCGTGGAACGCCTTCGGGTCGGCGAGGATCGTGTCGATCGGCGTCGTCTCCGCGAGCTTCACGCCGGCGCCGAATGCGGTGCCGTCGAGCTTCGCGGGCGCCGCGGGTGCCACGGGCGTGGCGGCGGGCGCTGCTGCGATGGCCGCCTTGGCAGACGGCGGATCGCTCTTCGTGGGCCCCTTGTCGCAACCGGCGAGCGAGGCGCTGACGAGCAGGAGACAGAGACCGCGGGTGATCGTCGACATGGTGGCTCCTCGGGCGTGAACCGGGGGACTTTGCGTCCCCGGCGGAGGCTTGTCAACGATGCCGACGCGGGCCGCCAGCCACTCGCAGGCCCCTGGGTAAGCCGCCCGGTGCCGCGCCTGGAGCAGGGCCCGGAGCGGGCTAGAAATCGGTGCCGAGGCCGGCCTGGATGATCAGCGGATTCACCCAGACACTCATCTTCGCGGTGCCGACCTCGACGGTGTCGAACAGCGGCAGCTCGGGCGTGCGGACCTGGATGTGCTTGACCTCGGCGCGCGCCATCATGAACGCGATGAACTTCACATCGAGTCGCGCGTAGACCCGCTTCCACACCTGGACGTCGACGCCGCCCTGCAGCACGAGGCCGGGTGCCGGCGCGACCTCGAAGTCGGGCTGGGCGACCTCGGTGAGCATCGGGTTCGTGACCTTGGCGTCGAACGCGAACAGCACGGCGAGCCCGGCGCCGACGTACGGCTGGGCGCGGCCCTCGCGCAGCGTGTAGACCGCGGTGACGAGCGGCGGCGCCGCCTTGGCCTCGCCGAGCTCGGAGCCGAGCGCCGGTACGCCGGTCGGGATGCCGAGCGCCATCGGCGCGATCGACTCGTTCGCGAGCGTGCCGGTCGCCTGGAACTTCACCGTGAACGGCACGCCGAGCACGGTCTCGATCGCGAGCCGGCCGCCGAGGTACGGCAGCCGGTAGCCGATCGAGAGCGCGGGGATCGTCGCCGCGCTCACCGTCGCGCCCGAGCCGACGATCGGTCCGTTCTGGACGGCGAGGCTCGCGGCGCCATCGACGTCGGCGAGCTCGAGCTCGCGCGACATCGCGAGCGGCTGGACATGCGCGAAGCCGGCGCGCAGGTAGAGCTTGCGCCGCTGCGCGCGAGCGGGCGCGGCTGCGACCGGCGCCGCTTCGTCGGCCACCGGCGCCGGTGCGGGCTCGAGCGCCGACTCGCCGTCCAACTCGATCTCGTCCTCGGCCCGGCCGAGCGCCGGCGCGAGCAGCAAGCCAGCCAGGCCCGCCAGGCCGACCAGGATGCCGCGAGCGGCGCGGGTCACAGCGACCCTCCGCGCAGCGCCGGTGACACCAGCTGGAGCTTCATCTCGGTGGCCGGGACGACCATCCGCACCGAGCCTCCGAGGCCGAGCGGCGCATCGATCGCGACGGTGACCGGGAGGTCCGCGACATTGGCGACGGCGATCGAGATCCGCCCGTCGGGCAGGAACGTGACCGGGCCCTCGAGCTGCACGGCGAGCGGCTTGCTGTGCAGATCGTGGCTCGACAGCGGGATGCTCATGTCGGGCGCGTCCATGTAGAGCTCGAGCGCGAGCACCATGGTCGGCGTGCCGTTGCGATCGATGATGTAGCCGGTGACCGGGCCGCCGGTCGGCTCGCGGATCCGCATCACCGACGTGCCGGTGTCGGTGTTGATGCTGACCCCGAGCGACGCCGACATCGAGATCGACGTCGCGTACATCGCCTGCGCGCTCAGCGTCACCGGCATGCAGCTCGCGGCGCTCGCCCCGCCGGGCAGCGGGCACGTCGTCGTGACCTCGCCCATCTGCACCGGCATGCCGCCGAGCAGGTACATGCAGGCCTGCGTGCCGGCGATCCCGGGGAGGCAGTCGGTGCCGTTGAAGCTCGCGTTGCCGACGTCACCGGTCGTCCCGAGGATGCGCAGCGCCGCGCGGTTCTCGTCGCGCACGAGCTCCACGCCGTCGCGCGCCCCGTTGCCATTGACGTCCGTGAACGGTGCGGCGCCCGCGAGCATGAACGTGCTGGCGCTGCGCGGCGCGCCGGTGAACGGCATGACGAGGTTCGGGCCACCGGCATCGCCGCCCTCGGTCCCGCCGAGCGGATCGAAGCTGGGCGCGACGTTGTTCGCGCCGCACAGCTCACCGGCGCCGCAGTTATCATCGCCACCCGAGACCAGCGTCAGCCGGTAGCGCGTGCCGTCGACCCACGGTCGATCGGGGACGAACGTCAGCGCGCGATCGCGAACGCGCAGGGTGCCGGCGACCGCCGCGGTGCACGTGCCGCCGCCATCGAGTTGCTCGATGCGGACGCTGCCGGTGTTGCACGCGGTGCCGCGGATCACCGAGGAGCGCCGCAGCGACTGGCTGAACGCGACCTCGATGGGCTCGTTCGCGGCGAGCGTGAACGGGCGGTACGCGACATCACCACTGCCACCGCCGGCGCACCGACCCGGGCTGGTCGCGGTGCCGCCGGTCAGCGCGCACGGCACCCCGGGGTGCACCGCGATCGCGGTGAGTGGCGCGCTCGTGCCCGCGAGGGTCGGCGTCGTGAAGCTGATGGTGCTCGTCGACGCGAGCGCGTTGCCCGCGACGTCCGCGATGTCGACGAGCACGACGCGGTACGACGTCGAGTAGGCGAGGGGCCCGACGGGCCGCACGACGACGGCGGCGCCATGGCTCTCGATCACGTGCGGCACCTGCGTGGTGCCCTGCTCGAGCCGGACGCCGCCGGCGCGCAGCTTCGCGAGATCGACCGGCTCGCTGAAGATCAGCTCGATGCCGCCATCGACCGGGTGCTGGGTGGCGCCGAGCTCGGGCGCGCTCGCGACGAGGGTGGGCGCGGTCGTGTCGGCGTCCGCGCGGGCGGCCGGGTCGGTGATCAGCTCGAGGACGAAGTTGGTCGGCGCCTCGGTGACGCCGAGCAGCGCGAGCTCCATCGAGGCGACGGCCTCGATCGCGAGCACGCCATCGGTGCCGACCGCGGTGCCGACCGCCTGGACGCCGAGCACGGTCTGCGTGATCACCGCGTTGCCCTTCGGATCGACGGTGAACACCGCGAGATCGAGGCTGAGATCGACGAACAGCGGCGAGCGTGCGTTCTCCGGGCGCTGGTCCGCCGGCTGGTGCGGGTTGCGATAGATCCGCCCGCCTCCGTCGGTGATCAGCTCGATGAAGATCTCGCCGGTCGACAGGCCGACCGGGATGTCGCCACCGAGCTTGATCGCGAGGCCGCTCGCGCGCATCCGCTGGCCGCGCCGGATCGTGAAGGCGATCGGCCCGCCGAGCGACTGCGGGTCGCCGAGCTCGGCGGCCAGCGCGCTGGGCAGCAGCGTCGAGAGCTCGCGGCCGATCAGCGGCTTCTCCATGACGATCACGTTGGGTTCGCCGCCGCTGCGCGACGTCGCGGGCCCGGGGTCGCCGGGCTGCCGGGTCCGCAGCACCTGCGCGATCGGGCCGACCGCACCGCGGGTGTCCCGCGGGGTCACCGCGAACGTCGTCGGGGCCAGCGGTTGACCGCCGAGATCGACGAGCCGGGAGCCGAGCCGCACCTGGTACGTCGCTCCGGGCGTCAGATCGTCGAGTGGATCGATCGCGACGTGGATGCCGTTCGCGAGCACGAGCGCGGGCACGGTCGAGCTCGTCGTCATGTTGACCAGCTCGATCGAGCCGGGTGCGAGCGTGACGCCGCGCGGGTCGAGCGGCTCCGAGAACACGAGGCGGAGCGTCGACGTCTCGAACATCGGGCGGAACGCCTCGGGGGCCGCCGAATCGCCGCCGTTGACGGCGATCAGCGTGGGCGCGGCGGCGCGCGCGCCGCTGCTGCGGGTCGTGAACTGGACCAGCGGGCCGGTCGGCAGGTTCGTGGCCGTCGGGCTGAGCTGGGCGCCGACGTGGATCGCGTAGCTCGTGCCGGGCTCGAGCCGCGCATCGGCGATCTGCACGGCCTTGCCATCGGCCGAGAGGGTCGGCGTCGCGTCGACGATGCCGTCCGGTCCGACGAGGCAGAACCCGCCGCTGATGGCAGCGCCGCTGCCCGTGCAGCCGCCGAGCGCGCTCGCGACCACCGGGTCGGAGAACGCGACGACGATGCGCGTACCGAGCGGGACATCGACCTGCTGATCGACGGGGAACGTGAACACGACGCCTGGCTCCGCGGTCTGCAGCGGCGGGGTCGAGCCACCACAAGCAGCGACGCACGCACCACCGCCCACGATCAACGCACCAAACACGGACGGCCACCAGCGCGAGGTCACGCAGCACAGTACCAAGTCCGGCGCCGCCGCCGGAGAGCTTCTTGGCGACGGGGCGGCATTCCGACGTCGCGGATGTGAGCGCGCCGACGCTCGTAACGCCACCCGGCAACCCCGCACGCTGGTGCGACGCGACGCCGTCGCGTGGGGGGCGGAGCACGTGCGCGGGCCGTGTATGCTCGCGCGATGGGTGGTTTCTCGTTCGCGTCGGTGATCCTCAGCTACTTCCTCGTGGGCGGCGGGTTGTTCACCGGCACGCTCGCCGCGAATGCCCTCGGCATCCAGGCGGAGTACTTCGCCGTGGTCGTGATGGCGCTGGGCGCGTTCATCGGCGGCTTCATCGCGGCGCGCGCCAGCCGGGGCTCCACGATCATCGAGCCCGCGATCGGCGCGGTCGCGGTGGTCGCCACGGTCGTGGCGATGGTGGCCAGCACGAGTCTCGGCAGCCTGATCTGGGCGTTCGCGCAGGACGAGTCGATCAAGTCGGTCGCCGTGATGGGCGGCGCCAGCGTGGTCGGCGCAGTGCTCGGCGCGGCGCTCTCCGAGAAGCTCCTGGGCGAGGCGACGACCTCATCGATCCCGTGGGTGCTCTACACCGCGTTCGCGACGTTCGGCACCTGCGTGCTCGGCACGCTGCTGGCGTCGATCCTGTTCGTGCAGCGCGGCACGTCGGAGGCCGCGGTGAACGAGGTCGGCGCCGGCCTCGTGGTCGGCATCGGCAGCGGGTGCCTGCTCGCCGGGCTGGCGATCGGCGCGTCGGCCCGGACGCGGCCGCTGCTCGCGTCGCTGCTGGGCGGCGCCATCGGCCTCGCCGCGTTCTTCTACCTGATCACCCGGTACGCCTCCGCCGAGGCCCCCGAGCAGGACGCCCTCATCGGCCTCGGCATCCTCGCCGGCGCCGGAGCGATCGTGACGATGATCGGGACCGCGATCGGGTGGGCCGCGGTGGGGCGCCGCCACGCGAGCTACTGAGCCAAGAGCGGGCTATGTTCCGCGCCATGTCGCGTCGCTTCCTACCGATCGCTCTGTTCCTCCTGGCGGCCTGCTTGCCGGTCCCAGCTCCTCCGCCGGCCCCGCAGACCGCCCGACCCGGGCCCGTGGAACCGCCGGCGCCGCCCGCCGATCCCGCCGTCGCGCTGCGCGCGAAGGCCCAGGCCGACATCGCGCGGCTGACCGCCGAGGCGGACCAGCAGGTGATGCTCGCCGCCTGGGCGGGTCCGCATGGCGGCGTGCCGCCGTGGGACCAGGTCAAGGTCGAGCTCGTCGGGCCCGCCTTCACCACCGGCCTCGCGCTGCTGCTCGCCGAGATCGACATGATCGCGACGAACCCCGAGCGGCCGACGTTCGCCAACACGATCGTGCCGCTCGAGGATGCCGGCCGTCACCAGGACCGCGCCGAGACGCTGTTCTCGGTGCTGACCAGCAGCCTCAACACGCCCGACGTCCAGGCGGTCGACCGCGAGTGGTCGCCGAAGCTCGCGGCGGCGTACGACGCGATCAAGTTCAACGACAAGCTGTTCGCGCGGATCGCGGCGGTCCACGCGGCGCGCACGCAGGGGCTGACGCCCGAGCAGCAGCGCCTCGTCGAGCTCACGCACGATCGCTTCGTCAACGCGGGCGCGAAGCTCGACGCGAAGCAGAAGCAGGAGCTCGGTCGCATCAACCAGGAGCTCGCGACGCTGTTCACCGACTTCGGGAACAAGGTGCTCGCCGACGAGAACACCTGGATCGTCATCGACAAGGCCGCGGACCTCGCCGGGATCCCGGCGTCGATGCGCGGCGGCTACAAGGCCGCCGCCGACGAGCGCAAGCTCAACGATCCGGGCGCGGCGGCGACGCCGGGCGCGAAGTCCACGGTCAAGTGGGCGATCGTCAACACGCGGTCGAGCGTCGACCCGTTCCTGACCTACTCGACGCGGCGGGATCTGCGCGAGCGGGTGTGGAAGGCGTTCAAGAGCCGCGGTGACAACGCGAACGAGAACGACACCAACAAGCTGATCGCGCGGATCGTCGCCCTCCGCGGCGAGCGCGCAGCGCTCCTCGGCTACGCGACCCACGCGCACTGGCGGATGTTCAACACGATGGCGATCGACCCGGCGAAGGCCGAGGCGCTGATGCTGCGCGTGTGGCCCGCCGCGGTCGCGCGCGTCAAGGAGGAGGTCGCCGACATGCAGAAGATCGCGAAGCGCGAGGGCATGAAGGGGCCGATCGAGCCGTGGGACTACCTCTACTACGCGGAGAAGGTCCGCAAGCAGAAGTACGCGCTCGACCAGGATCAGCTCAAGCCGTACTTCGAGCTCGACAACATGGTGAAGGGCGCCTTCTTCATGGCCGAGCAGCTCTACGACCTGACGTTCCAGGAGATCACCGGCACGCTGCCGGTGTTCCAGGCGGACGTCCGCGTGTTCGAGGTCAAGGACAAGGCGACCGGCGCCCACCGTGGCGTGTTCTATCTCGACAACTTCGCGCGCGCGAACAAGCGCTCGGGTGCGTGGGCCTCGGGCTACCGCGGCCACGAGACGTTCAGCGGCACGAAGCGCACGGCCATCACGTCGAACAACAACAACTTCGTGAAGGGCGCGCCCGGCGAGCCCGTGCTGATCTCGCTCGACGACGCGCAGACCCTGTTCCACGAGTTCGGCCACGCGATCCACGGCCTGCTCTCCGAGGTCAACTATCCCGGCCTGGCGTCGACGCCGCGCGACTTCGTCGAGTATCCGTCGCAGGTCCACGAGATGTGGGTGATGACGCGGCCGGTGCTCGATCGCTTCGGCCTGCACTACAAGACCAAGCAGCCGATGCCGCAGGCCCTCGCGAAGAAGGTCGAGGCGTCGAAGCGCTTCAACCAGGGCTACGCCACCGTCGAGTACCTGTCGTCGGCGATCGTCGACATGGCGCTCCACACGACGAAGGCCGACAGCATCGACCCCGATGCGTTCGAGCGCGACACGCTCACGAGGATCGGCGCGCCCAAGGAAGTCGTGATGCGGCATCGCCTGCCGCAGTTCAATCACCTGTTCACGAGCGACTCGTACTCGGCGGGTTACTACAGCTACCTGTGGTCCGAGGTGATGGACGCCGACACGCGCCAGGCCTTCCTGGAGGCCGGCGACGTCTTCCACAAGCCGACCGCGGACAAGATGCGCAAGTTCATCCTGGCGCCCGGCAACACCACGGATCGCGCGGAGGCCTATCGCCAGTTCCGCGGCCGCGACCCCGACGTCAAGGCGCTGCTCGAGAAGCGCGGCTTCCCGACGAAGTGATCGCCGCGAGCGCGGCGGCGAGCCCGGCCGCGTCGTCGACGACGCGATCGGGCGCGGCGGCGACGAGCTCGGCGCGCGGGCGAAAGCCCCACGTCACGGCGATCGAGCGCATGCCGGCGG
>JALZOI010000777.1 GCA_030857245.1 Myxococcota bacterium | reverse complement strand
GCGCTCGGCGTGCGGGCCGTGGCGCTGCAGCCGGGGTCGCGCCGCTGCGAGCGCGAGCCCGCCGAGCGCCGAGACCGTCCACGTCGTGATGACGAAGACCAGGGCGAAGCCGGCGAGTGCGCCGAGGCTCACTTGCGCCTCTTGTGGCTCGCGATCAAGCGCTCGAGCTGCGCCAGGTGCTTGTCATCGAGCTCGGCGGCGACCTCGACGAACGCGGCGAGCACGGGCGCCGCGCCTTGCTCGAGCAGCGGCGTCAGCGCGGCCTCGACGACCCGCCGCTGGTACTCCGCGCGCGCCATCGCGGGCTCGTAGAGGAACGCGTTGCCGTCCTTCTTGCGCCGGAGCAGCTGCTTCTTGTGCAGCCGGTCGAGCGTCGTCATGATCGTCGTGTACGCGTGCGCACCGCGGAGGCGCTCGCAGGTGGTGCGGACGGACAGCGGATGCTCTTCCCAGAGCACGTCCATGACCCGGGCCTCGAGCTCGCCGAGCACGCGCGTGGGCTTCGAGAAGGTCGGCACCTGCCAGCAGCGTAGGCGGTAGATCTACTATCGTCAATAGTAGCTCGGGGGTGCGGGCGCGCCGAGCCCGCGCGCGGCTCCGAGGAGGGGCATCCGGATCGCCGCGCCTCGCGCCCGGTCAGTGCGAGACGCGCGCCTCGTCGGTGAGGCCGCGCCGCTCACCGAACAGCAAGCGACCATCACGCAGCGTGGTGTCGCGCAGCGTGATCGCGAGCGCCTCGCCGAGCGTCTCCACGGCCGAGACCACGAGCCGCTCGCGGACATCGGCGGGCAGGTCATCGAGGTCGGCCGCATTGTCCCGCGGGATCACGATGTGCGTGATGCCGGCGCGGACCGCACCGAGGACCTTCTCCTTGAGCCCGCCGATCGGCAGCACGCGCCCCGACAGGGTGATCTCGCCGGTCATCGCGACGTCGTGGCGGGCTGGCCGCCCCGAGAGCGCCGACACGATCGCCGTCGCCATCGCGATGCCCGCCGACGGCCCGTCCTTCGGGATCGCGCCGGCCGGCACGTGGATGTGGACGTCACGATCGAACAGGCGATCATCGATCGACAGCCAGTCGCCGTTGGCGCGCGCGAACGTCCACGCGGCCCGCGCCGACTCCTTCATGACGTCACCGAGCTGCCCCGTGAGGATCAGGTCGCCCTTGCCGCGCATGGGCGCTGCCTCGACGAACATGATGTCCCCGCCGGCCGGCGTGTAGTACATGCCGGTCGCGGTGCCGACGCGGTCCTCGCGGTTGGCCTTCTCGGGGTGGACGCGCGGCCGCCCGAGCAGCGGCCGGACGTCGGCGCGATCGAGCGTCGCGCGCTCGATCTCCTTCGAGGCGATCCGGCGCGTCACCTTGCGGGCGAGCCGGCCGAGCTCGCGCTCGAGCTGGCGTACGCCCGCCTCGCGCGTGTAGCTGCTGATCACCTCGCGGATCGCGTCATCGGTCAACGCGAGCTGCTCGCCGGCCAGCCCGTTGTCGGCGAGCTGGCGTCGCACCAGATAGTCCTTCGCGATCGCGAGCTTCTCGCGCTCGGTGTAGCCGGCGAAGTCGACGACCTCCATGCGATCGAGGAGCGGTCCCGGGATGTTCTGGATGAAGTTCGCGGTCGCGATGAACATGACCTCGGAGAGATCGAACGGCACGCCCAGGTAGTGGTCGGTGAACGAGTCGTTCTGCGCGGGGTCGAGGACCTCGAGCAGCGCGCTCGCGGGATCGCCCTGATGCGACGCACCGAGCTTGTCGATCTCGTCGAGCAGGAACACCGGGTTCTTGCTGCCGACCTGCTTCATGCCCGCGAGGATCCGGCCCGGCAGCGCTCCGATGTAGGTCCGGCGATGGCCGCGGATGTCGGCCTCGTCGCGCGCACCACCGAGCGAGATCCGGACGTACTTGCGGCCCATCGCGCGGGCGATCGACTTCGCGATCGAGGTCTTGCCGACGCCGGGCGGCCCGGCGAACAGCAGGATGCGGCCCTTCTGCTCGCGGCCCTGCGAGAGCTGGTGCACGGACAGGAACTCGAGCACGCGGTCCTTCACGTCCGCGAGGCCATGGTGATCCTCGTCGAGGATCTTCGCAGCCTGCTGGACATCGAGCAGCTCCTCGGTCCGGGTGCCCCACGGCAGCTCCGCGATCGTCTCGAGGTACGTGCGGATGACCTGGGACTCCATCGACTCGCGCCCGATCCGCGCGAGCCGCGACCACTCGCGGGTGACCTCCTTCCGGGTGTCCGCGGAGAGCGGCAGCCCGTCGAGCTTCGCCTTGAGGTCCTTGAGCGCGTCGTCGGCGGCCTCGTCGCCCTCGCCGAGCTCCTTCTGGATCGCGCGCAGCTGCTCGCGCAGGTAGACCTCGCGCTGGCGGCCGCCGATCTCCTCCTTCACCTTGGACTGGATCTCCTCCTGCGCCGCGAGCACGTCGATCTGGCGCTGCACGTGGATCACCACGCGCCGCAGCCGGTCCTCGATCGCGAACGCCTCGAGCAGCGCCTGGCGCTCCGCGACGGACACGTCGAGGTAGCCGGCGACCAGGTCGGCGAGCCTCCCGGGCTCGGTGATCTGCTGCAGCATCTGCTCGATCGCCTCCTCGGGGACGCCGCGCTTGGCCGCGAGCTCCGCGGCCCGCTCCCGCACCTCGCGGTGGAGCGCGACGAAGCTCGCGTCCTTCGGATCGAGCGGCGGGAGCTCGGTCGCCGGCGAGACCGTCGCGACCAGGTAGCCGTCCTGCGGCGTGACCCGCAGCGCGATGCCGCGCTGGGTGCCCTCGAGGACGAGGCGCACGCCCCCGAGCCCGCGCTGGACGGAGCTGACGGTCGCGATCGTCCCGATCGTGAACAGCCCCTCAGCCGTGACCTCCTCACCCTCCGCGCGCTGGGCGACGACGAACACCCGGTGCTCGGGCTCGCGCAGCGCGGCCTCGATGGCCCGCAGCGTGGCGGGACGAGCTACCGAGATGGGCAGGCTCACGCCCGGGAACAGCACTCCGTTCCGCATCGCGACGATCGGCAGGTTCTTCGACATGTCCGGATCCTTTCCGAGCAGCCGGGAGACCGGCGAAGGCTCGAGATCCTGGGTTGGTCACGGCGCGGCGCGCGAGCAACCCGCCCGAACGACTTGCTCCCTGCGAGCGCGCGCCGGTGCGGCGTCGCCAGCCACCATGAACACGTCGTGCGGCGGCGCGCGCTCGGCGGAGATCATCGCCGGGCTAGGCCCGGCCATCCTCGTCGGACGCGGGCGTCGCGGTGACATCGAAGAGCTCGGCGCTCCGCCGCGGTGGTCGGCCGCGCCGCTTGCCCGGCTTCGCAGGCTCGCCGGTGATCGCGGCCGGTCGTGCGAGGGCCGCGATCGCGTCGGCGAGCGGCTGGCGATCCGGGTGGGCCTCGCTGTAGATCGTCGCGTACGCGAGAC
>JALZOI010000180.1 GCA_030857245.1 Myxococcota bacterium | reverse complement strand
GGGCTCGGGCTCGGGCTCGGTCTCGGGCTCGGGCTCGGGCTCGGGCTCGGGCTCGGGCTCGGATTCGGTCTCGGTCTCGGTCTCGGTCTCGGATTCGTTCCCGTCGGTGCTTCCCAACCGCATTGGGTTGACGGCGGGGGTCTCCCTGCGCAAGATGCCGCCCCTACACGAAGGAGACCGTCATGGGACGCGGAGACAATCGAAGCACACCGAAGATGCGGCGCAAGAAGAGCCAGGCGAAGCTCAAGGCGCGGATCAAGCGCAAGATCACGACGGCGAAGGCGGCCAAGAAGCCTGCCGCTCCGTCGAAGAAGAAGTAAGCTTTCGGCGTAATGCCGAGTGAACCAGCTCTGAGCGGCACCCACCCGCGCCTCGAGTGCGGGCTTCAGGATTTCTGATGACGCCGGAGCAGACGCGCTGCGTGATGACGCAGATCGTGATGCCGATGCACACCAACGGTGTCGCGGGCGTCATGTTCGGCGGCGTCATGATGCAATGGATCGACGTCTGCGCGGGCGTCGCCGCGATGCGGCACGCGTCGGGTGCCGTGCTCACCGCGTCGATCGACCGGCTCGACTTCATGTCGCCGGTGCAGGTCGGCGAGGTCGTCGTGCTGCAGGCCCAGGTCAACTACGTGTCGCGGACCTCGATGGAGGTCGGCTGCCGCGTCGAGACCGAGGACATGCGGGCGCAGACCCGCCGCTACGTCACCAAGGCGTACCTGACGTTCGTGGCCGTCGACGAGCACGGCAAGCCGCGCTCGGTGCCGCGCCTCGAGCTCGCCGGCGAGACCGATCACCGGCGCTACGCGGAGGCCGAGCAACGCCGGTCGTCGCGGTTGCGCGCCGCCGGAAGGACCACATGACCATCACGATCGATCGCTCGGCCTGGGGCCGGCTCCGCGTCACCGGCGGCGACCGCGTGCGGTTCCTCCAGGGGCTCACCACCGTCAACGTCGAGCAGCTCGCCGACGGCGGGCACGCGTGGGGCGCCATCCTCAACCCCAAGGGCCGCGTGCTCTCGGTGATCGACGTCGCGCGGATCGGCGAGGCCTTCCTGATCGCCACCGAGGCCTCGATCGCGGAGAAGACGCGCGGCATCCTCGAGAAGTACGCCGTGATGGACGACGTCACGTTCGAGCCGATCGAGGGGCCGGCGCACCAGATCTGGACCGACGTCGCGAGCGTCTGGGTCGCGCCGATCCTCGAGGGCCCCGCCGAGACCGACGGCTACCACGCGGTCCCCGAGACCGATCCCGCCGTCGAGCTGCTGCGGGTCCGCGCCGGCTTCCTGCGCTACGGCGCCGATGTCGACGAGGGCCACTTCCCGTTCGAGACGCCGCTCACCCAGTTCCTCGACTACGGGAAGGGGTGCTACGTCGGCCAGGAGCCGGTGTTCCGCGTGCACTCGCAGGGCAACGCCGCGCGCACGCTGCGGGGCATCACCATCGAAGGCGCCGAGCCGATCGCCGCCGGGACGCCGGTGAAGCACCCGGCGAAGGACAACGCCGGCGTCATCACCTCGACCGCCGCTGACGGCGCCACCGTGCGCGCCCTCGCCTACCTGCACCGCACGTGCTGGGAGCCGGGCGGCACGGTCGAGATCGCGGGCCGTCCCGGGACGGTGTTCGAGCTCCCGTGGTGAGCGGGCGCGGCTTGCGCGGCCGCGCCGCCCTCGTCGCCGCCCTGCTGCTCGCCGCGCCGGGCTGCAGCCTGATCACCGACAGCTTCGCCACCAACGACTTCTCCGGGGACCCGTACCCGATCCACGTCGACACGCGCAGCGGCGCGATCATGCTCGGGCTGCGCGAAGCGGGCGCGTCGGGCGAGGCCGGCGAGGATCGCCGCGCGGTGCTGGACGTGCTGTCGCCGGTGACCGTCATCGATCCCGGAGCGACCGTCGCCCCGACCATCAACAGTGCCGACCTGCTGCTGCTCGGCGAGCGCGCCGGCATGGTCGGGATGCCGGATCTGCCGCGCGCCGCCTTCGACAGCAAGCAGATCCTCCGGCTCCACCCGTGCGCGGTCGGGACCGCGACGTGCAACGTCGGCGCGACCGGGACCGAGGCCGCGTTCGATGCGTTGATCGGCGCTGACGTGCTCGCCGGCGACGCGCTGCGGCTGCGGCTGGGCAGCGACGAGATCGCGGTGCTCGCCGATGTCGGCGGCACCGATCGCGACCGCACCTACGCCTGTGATGGCGTGTTCCCGTCGCCGTATCGTGGGGGCGGCACGCTCGTGATCGCCGGCACCGAGGTCGCGTTCACCGGTCGCCGGATCACGATGCAGGCGTGCCTCGGTGCGGACCCGCGCTCGTTCGTGACCCAGAGCGAGCGCGGCGCCGACGTCCTCCTCGTCGTGTCGACGAGCATCGGCGTCTCGCTACTCGGCGAATCGGCGTACGAGCGCTACCGCCGGGCCAAGGCGAACGCGCCCACGCCGCCGCCCGCACTCGCCACGCTCCCCGAGGCCGACGTGTTCCTGCCGTCGGGGCGGGTCGTCGGCCGCGCCGCCGTGATCGACCGGATCGCGCTGGTGGCGCGCTCGAGCTCGTCGCCGCGCGCCCCGTGCCGTCAATTCTCGGCGCACCACCTGATCGCCGAGCGCGACTGCGCCGGCAGCGATGACTGCCCGTGCGAGAGCGGCGATCTGTTCTGCGCCGTCCCTGCCAACGTCGACCTCCGGCCGGCCGCGGGGCTGCCGGTGCTGGTGGTCAGCGATGACAACAGCACGCTGCAGGCGCTGCGCACCGAGCTGCGTCCGGATCAGCCCGAGGTCGACGGCGTCCTCGGCACGTCGGCGCTGCGCGACCTCGAGGTCGATGTCGACTATCCGAACAACCGCGTGCTCGCACGCTGCACCTCGGCCGCGTGCATCACGCGCCCGGCCATCGACGAGCGGGAAGATCGGACGCAGATCCGGGGCTGCCTCGAAGGCCAGCCCGGCTTCAGCGCCGTCACTCCTCGAGCGAGGTGATGTTCGCGAGCACGTCGGTTACGGTGCCGCGCGCGACGATCCGGCCGCGCTCGACGCGCACGACCTGATCCGCGAGCAGCCGCGCCTCGGCGACCGAGTGGGTGACGTGGACGAGCGGCACGCCGAGCTCGGCGACCAGCTCGCGGACCAGCGCGGTTAGCTGCGCGCGCAGATCGCGATCGAGCGCCGAGAACGGCTCGTCGAGCAGCACGACCTTCGGCGCGTGCGCGATCGCGCGGGCGAGAGCGACGCGCTGGGCCTCGCCGCCCGAGAACGTGCGCGGCCGCCGCCGCGCGAGGTGGCCGACGCCGACCCGCTCGAGTAGCGCGTGCGCCTTCACCGCCCGCTCGGCGCGCGGCAGGTGGTGCATGCCGTACTCGACGTTGGCGAGCGCGGTCATGTGCGGGAACAGCGCGAGCCCCTGGAACACGAACGCGAGCCGCCGCTGGTGCACGGGCACCGCGATCCCGCGCGCGCGGTCGAGCCAGCACTCGTCCCCGAGCATCACGCGGCCGCGATCCGGGACCGCGAGGCCGGCGAGCACGCCGAGGATCGTGCTCTTGCCCGAGCCCGACGGCCCCATCACGCACGTGATGCCGGGCGGGCACGCGAGCTCGACGTCGAGCGCGAAGTCGCCGCGCGAGAGCTGGATGGTGGCCGTGAGCTCCGCCATGTCAGGGCCGCTGATGACTCAACCGCTGCGTCAGGCGGTTGGCGAAGAACAGCATGGTCACGCCGAACACCGTCGCGGCGAGCGACATCGCGAACACCTGGTCATCGTGACCGGCGAGCAGCTGGTCCATGACGAAGATCGAGGCCGTCGGCGTGCCGTCGATCCGCGAGCCCGCCACCATCTGCGTCGCGCCGTAATCCCCGAGCGCACGAGCGAACCCGAGCATCGCGCCCGCGACGATGCCGGGCGCGGCCAGCGGCAGTACGATCGTGAACAGCACGCGGACCGGGCGCGCGCCGAGCGTGCGCGCCGCCGCGACGAGGTTCGGCTCGACCGACTCGAGGCCGACCCGCACCGAGCGCACGACCAGCGGCAGGGAACCGACCGCGGCCGCGATGACGGCGCCGGTGAACGTGAACACGATCGGCGAGCCGAACAGGCGCTCCCAGCCGCGGCCGATCGCGCTGTTGGTGCCGAGCACCACGAGCAGGTAGTAGCCGAGCACGGTCGGCGGCAGCACGAGCGGCGCCGAGATGATGGCGTCGATCAGGTTGCGCGCCGGCAGCTTGCGCCACGTCAACAGCAGCGCGAGCCCGGTGCCGACGACGAGCGTGAGCAGGGTCGCGAGGGCGGCGATCTCGAACGACAGCCAGAGCGGCGTCCAGGTCATGACTACTCGGCCTGCTCGGCCTACTCGGGAAGCCGCACCACGAAGACCGCTCCCAGCTCACCGCGCTCCTCGACGTGGATCGTCCCGCCGTGCGCCTCGACGGCGAGCTTGCAGAAGTACAGGCCGAGCCCGCGGTTCGCCCGGGCGGCCGCGCGCCGCGCCTCGACCTGGAAGTAGCGGCCGAAGATCTTCTCGCGCTCGGGGAGCGGCACCGGCGGCCCGTTGTTGCCGACCGCGAGCTCGACGCCGCGCTCGTCACGCAGCACGTGCACGATGCAGCGGCCGCCCCGCGGCGCGTAGCGAGCGGCGTTGTCGACCAGGTTCTCGAGGACGCGCGCGAACAGATCCCGATCGAACCGGACGATCATGTCGGGCTCACAGCGGACCTCGAAGGCGAGCTGCCGGACCTCGAGGTTCGGCAGGTTGCCGGCGCGCGCGCGCTCGATGAGCTCCGCGATCCGGTTCGGCGTGACGTGCGCGCGGAGGATGCCATCCTCGAGCTCGTCGACGTCGAGGATCGTCGACACCAGCCCGAGCGTCTTGTGGACGAGGGTCGTCGCATCGTCGATGTACGCGAGCGCGACCGGCCGCTCCTCGTGCTCGATCTCCTCGCGGAGCAGCTGGAGGTAGCCCTGGATCGCGGCAAGCGGGCTCCGGAGATCGTGGACGACGAGCGCGGCGAGGACCCGCTTCTTCGCGCGCAGCTCACGCGCGGCATCGGTCTCGGACTTGTCGGGCTGCGCCTTCGCGGCCGCGCCGGCTGGCGTCTCGGCCTCGACAGCCATCAGCCCACCACGCGGTTGCGGCCGCCTTCTTTCGCGGCGAACAGGTTGATGTCGGCCTTCTTGATGAACTCCAGCGCGTCCTCGACCTCGCCCTTGAGCGCTGAGACCCCTATAGACACGGTCACCGGGATGATCGCGTCCTCGAACTTGAACTCGGCGATCTCGACGAGCTTGCGGACCTTCTCGGCGAACTGCATCGCGTTGTAGAGATCGATCTCGGGGAGCACGATCGCGAACTCCTCGCCGCCATACCGGGCGAGCACGTCCTCGCGGCGGATCCGCGTCTTGATCACCGAGGCGAGGTGCTTGAGCACGTGGTCACCGGCGAGGTGGCCGAAGCTGTCGTTGACGCCCTTGAACCGATCGATGTCGAACATGATCAGCGAGAGGTCGCGGCGATAGCGCAGCGCGCGGCCGATCTCGCGCTCGAGGGTCTCGACGAAGTAGCGCCGGTTGAACACCTGCGTGAGGCCATCGACCGTCGTGAGCCGGTAGATCTCCTCGTGGTACGCGTTCTCGATGTTGTTGCCGCTGAGGAACTTGAAGATGCAGCGGCCGACCTTGATGAAGTCACCATCGCGCAGCACGTACTCGTCGATCATCTCGTCGTTGACGTAGGTGCCGTTGGTCGACCCCATGTCGCGCAGCATGATCGCGTTGCCGGTGTTGATGATCTTGCAGTGGTTGCGGGAGACCGCTTCCTGATCGATCTGGATGTCGGCCTTCGACGACCGCCCGATGATGATCTGCGGGCGGTTGAGGTTGAACTTCTTGCCGAGCTCCAGGCCGTAGATCACGACCAGGCATGCTTCCTTCGCGACCGGGCGGTCACTGATCTTCGAGATCGCAGTGACCACCGTCTTGTTGCGGCCCGTGTCGCTCACCCAGTCCCAGATCCTATCAGAGTTCTCGCGGTCTCCGCCGCCTCTGCGGCCCCTGCCTGCTGCACGTCTCGAGGTGAGTAGATCACCGCGAATCCATGCATTCGAGCCGGTCGTCCGTCGACCGCCGGCACTGCACCGCATCGACGATCTGATACCCACCCCGGAAGAACCTGTAGGACTGCAGCAGCAGCCGGCCTCCGTGTAGGTTCCAGTAGCCGCGGATGTCGGTCATGTTGTCCTCGCCCGTGCCGGGGAGGGGCTCGAGCGCCGCCGCCTCGAACGTGCCGGCATAGCGGGCGCATTCCTGGCTCCCAGGCGACGCCGCCACGAACACGTTCCAGTAGCAGTTGCCCTCGCTCGTGCACATCGAGCGATCGACGACGATGCTCTCGACGGTGCCGTCGCCGTTGAGGTCGCGGTCGGCACGGTCCGTGCGCGGGCGAGCGCTCATCACGCCGTCACGTCCGGGCTCGCCACACGCGCCGACCTGGATCGTCGGCGTCGGCATCACGCGGGGTGTCGACGGCGCGCGGCGGCTCGCACAGCCCGTGGTGAGCAGCAGCAACGTGAGGACGGGAGCTACGTGGGACATGCGCGCGGGACGACGGGGTGACCATGGAAGCCCGCGCTCGAGGCGCGGGTGACGCGGGCGATCGCAGGCAACCTACAACAGCGGCACGAGCCTCACGAGCCCACCCACCGGAAGAATCTTGTGCCCGCCGCGGGATGAGGCTACATCGAGAGGCGATGCGACGCACGAACGTCCTGCTCGCCGGCTGTGTGGTCGCCGGCGCGGCAGCGCTCCTCGCAGGGAACGGTCCCGGCCGTGCCCCTTCCGCGGCTCTCGGTGGAGCGCCCCTCGGCGCCGATGCGGCGGAGGTGGCCACGTTCGGCAACCTCGCGTTCGAGGACGAGACGGGCACCTCCGGCAGCGCCACGAAGCACGGCAAGGGCACGGTCACGAAGGTCCGCACCATCAGCGCCGGCGCGCTCAGCGAGATCGATCTCGACAAGATCGTGCGCCAGGGCGACGTCTACGTCGCGCCGCTCGCCGACGGTCGCCAAGCCGTCCTCACGCTCGATCCCGCGCTCCAGGAGCTCGCGGAGCGGCTGCTCAACGAGTCGCGTGCGCCGCGCGGCGGCATCGTGGCGATGGCGCCCGACGGTCGCATCCTCGCCCTCGCCGGCCGCCGCACCGAGGAGCCCAAGGGCTCGCGCGAAGGCATCTTCGACTGGCGACTCGCGACCGAGGTGTGGGCGCCGGCCGCGTCGATCTTCAAGCTGGTCACCGCGAGCGCACTCGTGCGAGCCGGCGTCGATCCCCTCGGCAAGGTCTGCTACCACGGTGGGCTGCGCTCGGTGCTCGAGCACAACCTGCAGGACGATCGTCGCGACTCGCGCTGCGAGCACCTGTCGTACGGCGTCGCGCACTCGCAGAATGCGATCCTCGGCAAGCTCGCCTTCCAGAAGCTCGATCCGATCACGCTCGAGGCCGAAGCGAAGGCGTTCGGCTGGCCCGATCCGCTGGCGGGCTTCAAGGGCGTGATGGGCGAGCTCGCGCTCCCGCAGGCCAAGGATCTCGAGTTCGCGCGCGCCGCCGCTGGCTTCAAGGGCGCGAAGCTCTCCGTCATGGGTGGTGCCGTGCTCGCCGCGACGTTCGCCGCTGATGGCGCGCAGCCCGTGCCGCGGTTGATCGCGTCGATCGACGGGGTCGCGACCGCCCCCTCCCCCACGCGCCGCGCGATCACCGTCGAGGCCGCGCGCGCGGTCGCGCAGATGATGGCCGGCACGTGCGAGAGCGGCAGTGCGGCGAAGACGTTCCGCGGCCGCGCCAAGGCGGGTCGATGGCGCGTCGCCGGCAAGACCGGGACGCTGACGCGGACCGATCCGTTCTACATGGAGCACTCGTGGTTCGTCGGGTTCGCCCCCGTCGAGCAGCCCGAGATCGTGGTGTCGGTCGTGCTCGGCAACCCCGAGAGCTGGCACCTGCGCGGCCACGAAGTGGCGCGCCGCATGATCGATCGCGCGTTCACGCCGGTTGCCAAGGAGCGTGCAAAAGATCGCACGGCCTCGATCACGGCAGCCGGCAAGAACGCCGACTGAGATCTCTGATAGCATCGAGGCTGCAGTGGTTGCCGTCTCGTCGTTTTTGGGGAGAACTTTATGACTAGGCTGACTTCGGGGCTCGCCTTCGCGCTGGCTGTTGGTTTGGGTTCGAGCTTCGGTTCGCCGGCGTTCGCGGAGACGCAGGCCGAGCTCGCGGCGCGCCTCAACGAGGAGGGCAAGGTCCTCATGTATGCGGACCGCTACGCCGAGGCGAGCGCCAAGTTCCGCGACGCCGTCGCGCGCGGCCCCGAGGCCAGGTACTTCTACAACCTGTGCGCGTCGCTCTACAAGGAGGGCAAGTTCGGCGAGGCGCTCACCGCGTGCAACGCCGTCGCGAACATGAACCCGGGCGCCGAGCTCCAGGCCAAGTCCGACAAGCTGACCCAGGGCATCAAGGACGAGGCGAAGCGGCAGGGCATCGACGTCCAGCCGACTGGTGGCGGCGGCGCCGACATGAACTGCGCGGCGAACCCCGCGGACCCGCGCTGCGCGCAGACGCCGCCGCCGGATCTCTGCGCGACCAACCCGCAGGATCCCGCGTGTCAGGTCGGGGCCACGCCGCCGGCGCCGCAGCCGCAGGCCGTCGGCAAGCCGCCGACGCAGGACATCCTCGCGTCGTCGACGCCCGACAACAAGTACACGTGGACCCTCGGCGTCGAGCTGTTCGGCGGTGGCGGGCAGATCGGCCAGAAGGACTTCTACGGCACCGCCGGGACGGGCTTTCGCATCAAGGGTGACTACCTCCTCGACGCGGCGTCGCGCGTCGGTGCACAGGGCTACTTCCAGCTCACGCACTTCGGCAAGGGCGACGAGGACATGGGAGAGCCGCTGACGCTCGACATCTTCGACGTCGGCATCGCGGCCTACAAGCACCTGTGTCCGCGCGGCACCCAGCGGCTCTGCCTGACGCCGCTCGCCGGCGTCCAGCTCGCGCTGATGAGCCCAGCCGGCGCCGGCGACGGGACCGGCAGCCGCGTGTTCCAGTACGCCGCGGTCGGCGCGCGGCTCGAGGTCGGCGCGCACTACGCGTTCGGCAGCCGCTTCGAGCACGTGCTCGGGGTCGCGCTGGGCGTCAACGCGTACTCCGCGGTGTTCTCCGGTCCGTCCGACGAGGACTTCGACATGCCGTCGATCGCGCAGGTCGGCCTCGACAAGGGCGGCGCCTCCGCGTACCTCGGCGTGGGTTACACTTATCGGTTCAATACGCCGCTGGGTAGCTCTCCGTTCGTCACGCTCGAGTAGCGCGATTCACGGTGCCTGGGGCGCCCGGCGCATCATGTGTGGTGCTGCAACGGTTTTTCTCGTGCGCAGCGGCAACGCGGCCGGAGAGATCGGGTAAGGTCTCCGCGCTGCAATTTTGCAGCAGCAGCAGCAGGAGATTGGCCATGGCCGTAGCCGACAAGAAGACCGCGAAGCTGATTTTTCCCGATGGGAAAGAGACCACCCTTCCCGTCGTGGTCGGCACGGAAGACGAGTACGCCGTCGACATCAAGACGCTGCGTCAGGACACTGGCTACGTCACGCTCGACACCGGGTACATGAACACCGGCGCCACGCAGAGCGCCATCACGTACCTCGACGGCGAGAAGGGCATCCTGCGCTATCGCGGTTACGAGATCGAAGAGCTCGCCGAGAAGAGCGACTTCGTCGAGGTCAGCTACCTCCTCATCAACGGCAAGCTGCCCACGAAGGCCGAGCGCGGCACGTTCGGCCAGGCGCTGACCCGGCACAGCCTCATCCACGAGGACATGCACCAGTTCTTCGCTGGCTACCCGCCGACCAGCCACCCGATGGCGGTGCTGTCGTCGATGGTGACCTCGCTGTCGGCGTACTACCCCGACAGCCTCGATCGCAACTCGGCGGTCGACCTCCACATCACGCGCATCCTGTCGAAGGTCCGCACGATCGCCGCGTTCGCCTACAAGAAGAGCATCGGCCAGCCGCTGATGTATCCGAAGAACTCGTTGAAGTACGCGGCGAACTTCCTCCACATGATGTTCGCGGTGCCGAGCGAGGACTACGAGGTCTCGCCCGTCCTCGAGAAGGCGCTCAACCAGCTCCTGATCCTGCACGCCGACCACGAGCAGAACTGCTCGACGTCGACGGTCCGCATGGTCGGCAGCTCGGGCGCGAACCTCTACGCGTCGATCGCCGCCGGCATCCTCGCGCTCTGGGGCCCGCTGCACGGCGGCGCGAACCAGGCGGTCATCGAGATGCTCGACGAGATCAAGCTCGCCGGCGGTGACGTCAAGAAGTTCATCGACGACGTCAAGAACAAGCGCGACAACCGCCGCCTCATGGGCTTCGGCCACCGCGTCTACAAGAACTTCGACCCGCGCGCGAAGATCCTGAAGAAGATGTGCGACGAGGTCCTGCAGCACATGGGCATCAAGGATCCCTTGCTCGACCTCGCGAAGGGCATGGAAGAGATCGCGCTCAAGGACGACTACTTCATCTCGAAGAAGCTCTACCCGAACGTCGACTTCTACAGCGGCATCATCTACCGGGCCCTCGGCATCCCGACGAACATGTTCACGGTCATGTTCGCGCTCGGCCGCCTGCCCGGCTGGATCGCGCACTGGAAGGAGATGGTCGAGGACCCGCAGACGAAGATCGGTCGTCCTCGCCAGATCTACACCGGCGAGGCCGTCCGCAAGTACGTGTCGATCGACCAGCGCTAGTCGTTCGGCTACTTGCAGCCCTCGGGCAGCACGTGCTGGCGATACTGGCCCTGCACGTTGCCCGGCGGATCGTACTCGCAGACCCAGAGATCGAGCCCCTTGCACTGCGAGCGGGCGCAGCCGAGCTGCGTCGTCTGTCGCCACACCACTTGCGTGAAGTGGCCGGTCTCCATCGAGAAGCCGCCGCTCCTGAAGTTGTAGAGCTTGACCTCGTCGTACCACATGCCGAGGACCGCCTCGCCATCGAGGGTCCCCGAGGTCCCACCGGCGAGGTTCTCGCCGTACTGGTTGTTCGGCTTGTGGGCGAACGTGCAGCCCTGATCGCGCATCGCGTTGGCCCAGCCCTGCGCGACGTTCGCCAGCCGTGGCGACCACGTCAGCGGGGCGGCGCAGTGCCGCGCGCGGACCCGGTTGTGCGCATCGAGCAGCGCCTGCATGTCAGCCGGCAGGCCGGATCCCGCCGGCGGCGTGGGCTGGCGCGGTGGTGGCT
>JALZOI010000776.1 GCA_030857245.1 Myxococcota bacterium | reverse complement strand
GTAGCGGCGAGCGGTCCGCCGACTACGTGCTCGGCCGCCGGCTCGCCGAGGGCGGCGTGAGCGCCGACTCGAGCCCGACGGAAGGCGCGCGGGCGGCGGTGACGGGCCTCGAGCTCGCGAAGTCGCTGCGCACCCGGATGCCCGTCCTGCAGGGCCTCGCCGCCGTGCTCGCCGGCAAGCTCGAGCCGCGCGACGTCGCCCAGCTGCTCGGCGATCAGGTCGCGAGCCAGGAGTAGCGCCGGCAGCGCGGTCACATCGGGGTGAGCTCGACCGCGATGTCGTAGCGGTTGGTCATCCCGGCCTGCGCGGGGAAGACCTCGAAGACGTAGTCGCCGGCGGCGAGCGCGGAGCACAGCGGCGCGGCGCCGGGGCACGTGATCGACTCGCGATCGCCGAAGCCGCGCGACTGCCCGAGCGTGGCGCCCGCGGTGTCGGTCAGCTTGAGATCGAGATCGCCGGTCGGCGTGCTCACGAACGTGATCGTGATCGTCACGCTGGTCGCGGCGGGGACGGTCAGCTTGTAGAAGTCGCGGTCGTCGGTGGCGCCCGGCGCGGTGCAGATCGCCGCGGGGCCGACGTCGGCGGGATCGAAGAGCGCCGCCTCGGCGAGCGCGTTGTTCGGCTCCTTGAAGTCGCACTCGGCCTGCGAGAACGCGGCGTCGGGCGGCGTGACCGCCGACTCGCTGAAGTCGAGGATCAGCGAGCAGCCCGTCCCGGGGACGAGCGCCAGCACCGCCAGGCACTCCCGAACCATGCGACGACGCTACGTTTCGCTGACCAGATCGTCAAGAGATCTGAGGCACTTAGGCGAGCATCGACGGTTGACCGACACCGGGCGCGACGGTTAGGGTCCCCCCCACTCGCGCATCTCGCTCGCGGGGGTAGAAGCCATGTACCTGCAAGACCTCATCTTCACGCTGCAGAAATACTGGGCCGACCGCGGCTGCGTGGTCGAGCAACCCGTCGACGTCGAGGTCGGCGCCGGCACCTTTCATCCCGCGACGTTCCTGCGCGTGCTCGGGCCCGAGCCGTGGAACGCGGCGTTCGCGCAGTTCTGCCGCCGGCCGTCGGATGGTCGCTACGGCGAGAACCCGAACCGCGCGGGCGCGTACTACCAGTTCCAGGTCGGCCTCAAGCCGTCGCCGCTCCACGTCCAGGAGCTCTACCTCGACTCGCTGCGCGCGATCGGCCTCGACCCGGCGAGCCACGACGTGCGCTTCGTCGAGGACGACTGGGAGTCGCCCACGCTCGGCGCGTGGGGCCTTGGCTGGGAGGTCTGGTGCGACGGCATGGAGGTCACGCAGTACACGTACTTCCAGCAGGCCGGCGGCATCGATCTGATGCCGGTGACGTGCGAGCTGACGTACGGCGTCGAGCGCCTCGCGATGTACCTGCAGAACGTCGACAACATGTACGACCTGCAGTGGGACAAGAACGTGACCTACGGCCAGCTCCGCAAGCCATGGGAGATCGAGTACTCGACCTACCAGTTCGAGGAGCTGACGCCCGAGATCTCGTTCAAGAGCTTCGACACCTTCGAGGGCGAGTGCAAGCGGCTGCTCGCGCGCTCGAAGGACGGCGCGCCCGCGCCGCTCGTGCTGCCGGCGTACGAGTTCTGCATGAAGGCGTCGCACGCGTTCAACTGCCTCGACGCGCGCGGCGCGATCAGCGTGACCGAGCGCCAGCGCTTCATCGGCCGGGTCCGTGGCATGGCGAAGGCCTGCGCCGAGACCTACGTCGCCGCGCGCGCGCGGCTCGCGTTCCCGCTGCTCCCGAAGCACCTGCAGGCGCAGGCCGTGGCCGCGTACCGCGCGGCCGAGGAGGCCGGCGTCAATGCTGGTGCGCTCGCCGCCGCCCGCGCCGTCGCCGCTCACGCGCAGGAGATCGCTCATGCCGTCTGATCTGCTGTTCGAGATCGGTTGCGAGGAGATCCCGGCGAAGATGCTCGCGAAGCAGCTCGTCGAGCTGCCCGCGCTCGTCGAGAAGCGGCTCGCCGAGGCCCGGCTCGAGCACCAGGGCGTGCGTGCCCTCGGGACGCCGCGCCGACTCGCCGTGATCGTGAAGGGGCTCGTCGAGCGCCAGCCCGACCTCAACGAGCAGGTCGTCGGCCCGCCGGTCTCGGCGGCGTTCGCGCCCGACGGTAGCGTCACCAAGGCGGGGCAGGGCTTCGCCGCGAAGAACGGCGTCGATCCGGCCTCGCTCGTGAAGCAGGAGGTCCCCGGCAAGAAGGGCCAGTACGCCGTGGCCCTGCGCAGCGTCGTCGGCCAGGACACGCGCGGGCTGCTGCCGGCGCTGCTCGCCGACGTGGCGAAGGCGATCGCGTGGCCCAAGTCGCAGCGCTGGGGCTGGAGCGAGGTCACGTTCGTGCGGCCGGTGCAGTGGCTGGTCGCGCTGTTCGGTGGCGAGGTCGTGCCGCTGCAGTGGGCGAACCTGACCGCCGGGCGCGCGAGCCGTGGGCATCGCTTCCTCGCGCCGGGCCCCGTCGAGATCGCGTCCCCCGACCGCTACGTCGACGCGCTGCGGGGCGCGCACGTCGTCGTCGATCCGGAGATGCGCAAGGAGCTGGTCCGCGCCGAGTTGTCGCGGCTCGCGGTCGAGACCGGCTGCCGCGTGCGGGCCGACGAGGCGCTGCTCGACGAGGTGATCCACCTCGGCGAGTACCCGGTCGGCGTCGCCGGCCAGTTCGATCCGTCGTTCCTCGAGGTCCCCGAGGAGGTCATCGTGACCGCGATGCGAACCCACCAGCGCTACTTCGCGCTCGAGGACGCGACGGGCAAGCTCGCGAACCGGTTCGCCACGATGATGGCCACCGTCGTCAAGGATCCGACGGTCGTCCAGCGCGGCAACGAGAAGGTGCTCGCGGCGCGGTTGTCCGACGCCAAGTTCTTCTTCGCCGAGGATCGCAAGCGGTCGTTCGAGGAGTGGAACCAGAAGCTCGATGCCGTGGTGTTCCAGGCGAAGCTCGGCAAGACCGCCAGCACGATCGGTCACAAAGTCCGGCGGATCGGCGCGATCGCCGAGCGCGTCGCCGCCGACGTCGGTGCCGATGTCGCGCTCGTGCGGGCGGCCGCGCAGGTCTGCAAGGCCGACCTCGCCTCGGGCGCCGTCGGCGAGTTCCCCGAGCTCCAGGGTGTGATGGGCCGGCACTACGCGACGCACTTCGGCCAGCCGGCCCCGGTCGCGCTCGCGATCGACGAGCACTGGTGGCCGAAGGGCCAGGGCGGCGCGCTGCCCACGAGCGAGGCCGGCGCGATCCTCGCGCTCGCCGATCGCATGGACACGATCGTCGGCTGCTTCGCCGTCGGCCTCGAGCCGAGCGGCTCGGCCGATCCGTTCGGCCTGCGCCGCGCGGCGATCGGGATCTGGCAGATCCTGCTCGCACGTCCGGCCTGGGCCACCGCGTGGCCGGTGCTGTTC
>JALZOI010000775.1 GCA_030857245.1 Myxococcota bacterium | reverse complement strand
ATCGCGGGCTCGGTCGTCGGCTCCTTGTCGCGCGGCTGGCGCGGTCGCACCACGGGCGGCTTGTCGCGCACCGGCGCCACCGTGCGCAGGATCCGGATCGGCGGCGCCGCGGCGTAGGTCAGCGCGAACTTCGCGCCGGCACCCGCGAGCTGATCGCGCAGCCGCTGCGTGAGCGCGCGCGTCGGATCGAGGCGCACGACGTCGCGCAGGTAGCGGTGCACGTACTGGAAGTACTCCGACCACGCGCGCTGCCGCGCCGTCCCCCACGAGACGCTGCGATCGATCTGGTCCATCAGCCGGTGCGCGGCCGCCTCGGCCTCGGTCTCGCCGGCGGCGACCGCGAGATCCTCGATGTCGTGCAGCAGGGCGAGCAGCACGCTGCTGTCGCGCAGGAGCACCTCGTTGAGCTCGTGCAGCGTCGCACTCGTCGACTGCAGCAGCACCTGGCAGCGATCGAGGGCGCCGAACCAGTCCGCCTCGAGCAGCCGGCGGATCTCGGCCTGGAAGTCTTCCTGTTGCAGATCGAGCCCGCGCTGCCGGCGCTCGATCCCCGCGATCAGCTCGGCGATCGTGACCTCGAGCGGGCCCACGACGGCATCCCGCCACGTCTCGGGGCTCGCGGCGGTCCGCGCCGTCGCGAGCACGTCGGCGAGGGCCGTGCGCAGGCTGCTCGTGAGCAGCGCGAGGCTGGCGCGGGTCAGCACGTCCTCCTCGAGATAGAACTCGACGATGGCACTCCCGAGCCGCGACAGCGCGAACTCGCCGGTGCGCACCACGCCCTGCCCATCGACGCGCGCCAGCAGCCGCTGCGCGCGCAGCCGCTGGATCGCGTGGGTCGCCCGCCGCCGAACCTGATCGGCCTCGGGCTGCACGACGCTGCTCGCGTGCGCGAACACGTCCTCGAGCTGCTGCTCGGTGAACGACGTCAGGCTCGCGCCCTCGGCGCGAACGTGCAGCGCGATCAGGAAGCAGATGTCGACGGGCCCGAGCTCGAGCGACGGCTTGCGATCGGCGATCGCGGCGACCACCTGTTCGAGGTTGCGACGGGGCGTCGTCACCGGCTGCGCTTCATAGCCCGACCGTCGGCGCGAAGCGAGACGCCCGCCGCGCTCGTTTGTCGGTCGTTCCCCGAGCCAGTCCTGCGCTCAGTACCAGCGATGCCCGGTCGCATCCTGGGGGACGTTGCACTGGCCCGCGTCGTTGGAGCCCCAGCACTCCGTCCCCCCGTCGGCCCGCACGGCGCACGCGTGCTGGCGGAACACGGCGATGCTCGTGAAGGACCCGGCGGGCGGCTCGCGCTGCTCGTACGGCGGGCCCCAGCACGCGAGGCTGCGATCGCTCCGCACGCCGCAGCACTGCTTGTGGCACGCCAGCGCGGTGAACGGGCCGGGCGGTACCGCCGCGAGGGCATCCGCGTCGGGGCTCCAGCACGTCGCGTCGCCGGCGGTAGTCAGACCACAGATCACGCGATAGCCGCGCACGAGCGTCCGCACGCGCGCACCGGCCGGCGGCGTCGGAGCTCCGACGCCGAAGCACGTCACCTGGCCGTCGGCGGTGAGGGCGCAGGCGTAGTCGTCATCGACGACGACCTGCGTGAACGGCCCGGCGGGTGCGAGTGTGGCGAGCCCCGCATCGGTGTGATGCTTCCAGCACACGAGCGTGCCGTCGCGGGCCCGGATCCCGCACCCGACGGAGCGCCCGGCGTCGAAGTCCGCGAGCGGCTCGGTCGGTAGCACGTCGGGGGGCACATCCTCGCTGATCCCGCACGTCACGAGGCCGCGGCGGTCGAGACCGCACAGCACGTCGCCGACCCACCGGAGGTGCGTCACGGCGACGTCGGGCACGGGGACCTGCGCGCCCCAGCACTGGAGCGCCCCCGCGTCGGTCACGCCACACGTGGTGTCGGGTCCTCCGACGAGCTCGCGATACGTCACCGGGCCGTGGCGGGGACCATCGGGCGACGGCGTGCCACCGTGGCGCCGGATCCGCGCGTCCCGGTCCAGGCCGAGCATGACCCAGCTCGAGGGCCGCGCCGCGAAGGCGGGGCACGTGCGCAGCTGGTCCGCCCACTCGGGCCCCCGTGCCGCGACGATGCAGTCGGCCTGCGCCGGCGACAGCCCTTCCTGGCGGCACTTTGCGAGCGTCATGCGCCTGATGGTGTCGATCGCCCGCCGCTCCTCGCTCGCGACCGGCCCTTGCACGGTGAGCGCCAACACGTGGTCGACGGCGCGCGCACACTGATCGGGCTGCGACGAGCCGCACGCCGCGCTCGCGAGCGCGCCGATCAGCCCGAGCACGCGCGCGTGCATGGTCAGCTCGCCTGCATGCAGAGCTCGACGCGGTGCACGACGAGCGATCCCGACGCCGGCCCGGCTTTGAGCCGGATCAGGACGCCGGTGTCTCCGGCCTCGATCTCGGTGGTCATGGTCGCGGGGTACCAGGCGTACGGCGCCGCGTTGCTGACGAAGTTGGTCGGCGTCGTACCGGTGCCATCGAAGGTCTGCCAGTGAAAGCTGCCGCTCGCGGTGGTGTTGAAGCTGCGGCCGTAGATCGCGATCGTCGCGTTCTGGATCTGCGCGATGCCCGCGGTCGTCAGCTCGATGTCGATGAAGCTGCTGCCGTCGAGGCGCAGCCCGCCCTGGCCGAGGAACGGGTCGACGAACTGCGGCGTGTAGCCGATCTGGTAGCCGTACGCGGCGGCCTTGTCGCGGACCTTGCTCGGCAGGCCGTTCGCCTCGCGGACAACGTACGCGGTGCTGCCGCTGCCGTTGCCGGCGAACCGGAACCGGTACGCGGTCGCGCCCGCCGCTCCCGACATGCACGGCCCTCCGCTGATCACGCCGACCGCGGCGTCGGGCAGCGGCATCGCGTCGACGGCCGACGACGGCGCGTCGATCAGGACGCCGGCATCGACCCCCGAGCTCGGCGCATCGAGGGTGCTCGCCGCATCGGCGAGCAGCGGCGCGTCCGGGCCGGCTGCGGCATCCGCGTATTCGACGCGGCCGTCGCTGGGCGCGCCATCGGCGACCCGCGCGTCATCGGTACCGCCGCTGCCGCGAGGCGATCCGCAGGCGCCGAGCACGAGCACGAGGTAGCCAACGCGCGTCATGGACGCGGTTCTACACCAAAGCCCGCCGTCGCAACGCCCCATTCGGAGGCGTGGCGGGCGCTGGCGGCGCGCGCTACTTCAGCAGCTCGTGAACCGCGCCTCGAACACGTGCTTGACGCAGACGTAGAGCGGACCACAGCAGCTCGCCGCGTACATGCACGCGATGCCGTTGGTCTTGCAGGTCCCGTTGACGTTCGGCTCGGTGGCAGGACACGCCGCCGGATTCGGATGCGATGCACACGTCGGCGCGACCGGCGCGGCGGGTACGCGCGGCGGCGCGGCGAGGGCGCGCGCGGGCGGAGGCGTGGCG
>JALZOI010000774.1 GCA_030857245.1 Myxococcota bacterium | reverse complement strand
CGGCGCTTGCGGCCGTCCTCGTCCTCCTCGCCCTCGCGACCCTCGCCGGTCGCGACCGTCGCCGGCAGCTCGCCGAGCTCGTTGCCCGCGGCGCGCTCGAGCAGCTCGAACAGCAGGACGGCGTCGTCGATCATCTCGCGGCCGCCGGCGAGCTCGGCCTGACCGGCCCGCTTGCGGGCGGCGTGGAGCTTGCGCTGGGCGAGCAGCAGGTAGCGCAGGCGCTCGCTGTCGCGGCGGGTCACGTGGAGCTGCACGATCATCGGGTGCGCGAGCTCCTGGACGGCGGCATGGAGCTCGCCGCCCTTGAGCTCGTCGGGCATGAACGGCGCGAGCAGCACGCCAAACGCGACGGCGTTCGAGGGATCGCGCTCGTCGGCGACGGCCTGATCGATCCACGGCAGCGCGGCCCACGCGAGCTGGCGGCGGCGCACGAGATCGGGGCCGGCGTCGACGAAGGACAGCCGGACCGGCGCGGCGGCGACTGGCCGGGCGGCGGGCTCGTCGGCCCACACCCGGTGCCAGGCCTGCTCCTCGGCGTCGAGGTCGGCGTCGCCGTCGCCGTCCGGATCAGCATCGGCGTCGGCATCGTCGGGGTCGGCGATCGGGCCGAGCGGCGGATCGTCGAGCTCCGGGGCGCCCCCGCCGGTGACGGCGGCGGCAGCCATGCGCTCGAGCTCGTCCGGATCGTCGGGGTCGTGCTCGGCGGGATCTTCGTCGACGTACTCGATGCGCGCGATCGTCGGGCGCGGCGCCGTGGACGCGAGGGGCGGCGCCTTGCTGGGCGCGCCGGGCCCCTCGAGCAGGCCGGCCAGGTAGGGCGACAGCACCGCGAGGACGCCGGTCTCGACCAGCAGCTCGAACGAGCGCCGGGCCGCGCCGCCGCGCATCAGCCGGTGGATCTCCTCGAGCAGGCGCGGCGGGGCGCACTTGCTGATCTCGCCGCGCCAGCGCAGCAGCGCGCGCCAGGTCGCCGGCTCGAACCCGAAATCGAGGCGCGCCGCGAACTTGATCGCGCGCAGCATGCGCACCGGGTCCTCCTGGAACCGGACGTCGGGGTCGCCGATCGTGCGCATCAGCTTGGCATCGAGATCGGCGAGGCCACCGACGTGGTCGATGACCTCCTCGCGCTCGACGTCATAGAACAGCCCGTTGATCGTGAAGTCGCGGCGGCGCGCGTCGTCGGTCTCGGTGCCGAACACGTTGTCGCGGCGGATCAGCAGATCGTGATCGTCCTCCTCCCGCGGGTTCGCGCGGAAGGTCGAGGTCTCGATGATCTTCGAGCCGAAGAACACGTGCGCGAGCCGGAACCGGCGACCGATGATCCGCGAGTTGCGGAACGTCGCCTTGATCTCGTTGGGCGTGGCACTCGTCGCGACGTCGAAGTCTTTCGGCTTCTTCTGGACGAGCAGATCGCGGACGCAACCACCGACGAGGTACGTCTTGTACCCGGCCTTGGTGAGCTTTCGCACCACGCGATCGGCGTCGGGGTCGATCGCAGCGCGGTCGAGCGAGGGCATCGGACGGACCAGCCGTACCACGCGCGTCTGACGCCCGGCAAGTATGCGATCCCCTTAGATGTTCGTGCGCGAACCGCGGGGATCGCAGGTCAGCGAGCGAGCAGCTTGATCTGACCCCACGGATCGAACGCGGGGGGCGTGGCACCGTCGAGCTTGAGTGCGCCCTCGCCGATCAGCGGCTCGTAGCCGCGGGCGACGACCATCACCGTGTACGTCCCGGGGGCCGGCACCGGCTGCTTGAGCTGGACGTCGCCTTGCGTGTTGGACCGTCCCCACGCCAGCACCTGATCGTCGAGGCGGTTGACGTCGATCGACCCCGCTTTGACGCCCGCCCGCAGCACCATCACGAGCGCGTCGCGGACCGGTGCCTCGTTCGCGGCATCGATGATCCGGGTCGCGATCCGGACCCCCTCGGCGGGCGCCTCGACCGCGGAGGGCTGGAGCTCGACATCGGTGTGACCCTCGCGCGGCGTCCACCCGGCGACGGCGATCGCGAGCAGATCACTCGCGGTCGCGAGCGGGCGGACCAGCCCGACCTGGGAGACCTCGACGACGTCGCCGCTCGCCGACACGCGCGTCCGCGAGGCCGAGGCGATGCCGACCAGCCGCCCGCTGTCGTCGACGACGGGCCCGCCCGAGTTGCCATGCGTGATCGACGCGTCGGTCTTGATGAAGTCGCGACCGGCCGCGCCGTCCTGCCCGGTCCAGCCCTCGACCGCGCCCTCCGAGAGCGTCAGCCCCCCGCCGCCCGCGTCGGGATAGCCGAGCACCCAGACCCGGCCGCCCATCTTGACCTCGGAGCCGCGCGCCTCGGGCAGGGTCGCCCACACGCCCGAGCTCGCGGGGAGCCAGGTGCGGCCGTCGAGATCGAGATCGCACTTGATCAGGGCCAGGTCGAGCTCGCGCTGCAGCTTGCTGCGGCTCGGCCGCCCGGCGCACTGCAGCTGGGGCGCGCGATCGAGCGTGCTGAACCGGCCGATCACGAAGACGTCGTGGAGCCGGCCGCCCTTGTCGTGGATGACGTGATAGTTCGTGAGGATCGAGCCGTCGGCGCCGACGATCACGCCGGAGCCGCCGCCGCGCGCCCGCAGCCGACCGTCGACGAGATCCGCGACGACGACCATCACCGTGGAGTCGAACGCGCGCGACACCAGGTTCGGGTACGTGCGCTGGCCGAGCGAGCGGGTCTGCGGCACGAGGGGGAGGCCGCTGCGCGTCGGCACGCGCAGGGATCTTGCGACCACCGCCTCGATGCGCGCGAGCTGGGCCGCCGACCCGAACAGCGTGATCACGTAGAGCTGCTCGCGATCGATCGTCGCGTACTCGACGGCACGATCGACGCGCGGCTCGTCGCCCTTGTCGATCGTGTGGGCGTAGCGATACGCGGTGCGCAGCCAGTCCTGATCCTCGATCGAGCGGATCGAGCTGTCGTCGAGCGTGTAGAGCTCGCCGTAGCGGGTGCGGCGATCGAGCTCGAGGCCGGTGACGATGTTGCTCCACGCCGGCTTCTTGTCGATCAGCACCTCGAGCCGCGCGTTCGGATCGAGCGAGGAGGTGAACGCGACGTGGTACGCGGTGCCGGGCTTCGGCGGCTGGCCGAGCGGATCGCGCGCGATCCGGGGCGGCGGCGTCGGGATCGGCTCGGGTGCGAGCCACGCCTGCGAGTGCTCGAACTCGAGGCCGCGCTCGGCGAACGTGACCGTGGGCGGCGTGACGAGGCTGCGGTGCACGCGCCCGGCGATCGCGATGATCACGAACGCCACCACGAGGACCACGAGATCGTGACGCTGGTAGTGGCCGCGCAGCTCGGCCAGATCGGTGCTCGCGCGCTGGCGCAGCCGCTGGATCGCGGCGGCGGCGATCTGGAGCCCGTCGGCCTCGTCGTCGCCGCCGTCGCCGGCCAGCGCGCGGAGCTGCCG
>JALZOI010000773.1 GCA_030857245.1 Myxococcota bacterium | reverse complement strand
GGCGTGACCCCGGTGGAGGCCGGCCCGGCATCGTCCGGGGCCGGCGGGGCGCTCGCGCGGCCGCTGCAGGCGTTGCCGGCACCCCCGGCGACCACGGCCGCGATGCACACGAGCGCGACCCTCATCCCCCGCGGAGGTAGCACGGGGGGCCTGGGATCGCGAAGATGTCTGACCCGCGTCTGACTCGCCGGTCGGCTTCGCGGACCGTCGAAGAAGGGTGTTCACGGACAGGCGTTGCTCCGCTCCCGGCATCCTGATATGAACCGCCGCCCGTGCTGTCTCGCAACCTCCCGTTCCTCGGTGCCCTCGCACCGATCGCGCCCGTGCTCGGGTGTCAGGGAAGCACGCCCGCCACCGCGCCCGCACCGACGGTGATCGAGGCGCGCGATGCGAAGGGCGTCGTGACCGCGCGCGTCATGCCGGGTCATCCGTGTCGCGCCACCGTCGACGATGTCGAGTTGCTCGTCGGCAGCGCGCCGCTCGTCGCGCAGGTCGGTGGGGATCGGTGGAGCGGCGAGTCGGCCGCGAACGGACTCACGCTGAAGAAGAACGATGTCCCGGTCGCGCGCCTCCACGCGCGCCAGCTGTTCGATGATCAGGGTATCCCGCTGCTCCGGGTCCTCCCGGATGGCGAGATCGCCGACGCCGCGAGCGCCATCGTGCGCCACGCCAAGGCGTCTCCCAATGCTGTCACGGTCGGCGACTTCACGGTCGCCGGTACGTCTGACGTGGTCCTCGCCGCGATGCTCACCGCTCGCGAGGCCAGCCCGGAGGTGCGCGCGCTCGTTGCGTGTCACCTCCTGTTCGCCGAGTGAACGAAACCGGAAGTCTAGATGTCCGTCGCGCCCAGCATCCGAAACGTCGCAATCATCGCCCACGTCGACCACGGCAAGACCACGCTCGTCGATGGCTTGCTCAAGCAGGCAGGCACGTTCCGCACCGGCGAAGTCGTCGCCGAGCGGGCGATGGACTCCAACGACCTCGAGCGCGAGCGTGGCATCACGATCCTCTCGAAGTGTACGGCCGTGACCTGGAAGGGCACGCGCATCAACATCGTCGACACGCCCGGCCACGCCGACTTCGGCGGTGAGGTCGAGCGCGTGCTCGGCATGGTCGACTCGGTGCTGCTGCTCGTCGACGCCTACGAGGGCGCGATGCCGCAGACCCGGTTCGTGACGCAGAAGGCGTTCGCGATGGGCCTCAAGCCGATCGTGGTCGTCAACAAGATCGATCGCCCCGGCGTCGACCCGCACGAGGTCATGGACCAGGTGTTCGCGCTGTTCGACTCGCTCGGCGCGACCAACGAGCAGCTCGACTTCCCGGTGATCTACGCGTCGGGTCGCCAGGGCTTCGCCATCCGCGAGCTCGGTGACGAGCGCAAGGATCTCGGCCCGATGCTCGACCTCATCGTCGAGAAGGTGCCCGCGGCGGAGGGCGATCCGAACGGCCCGCTGCTGATGCAGGTCGCCACGCTCGACTACGACGACTACCTCGGCTACATGGCGATCGGCCGCATGCGGAGTGGTCGCTCGAAGGTCGGCGATCGCGTGCTGCTCGCGCACCGCGATGGCAGCCGGGAAGAGTTCCGCGTCCAGAAGGTGCTCGGCTTCCAGGGCCTCAAGCGGTTCGAGCTTGCCGAGGCGCTCGCCGGCGACATCGTCGCGTTCACCGGCATGCAGAACCTCAACGTCGGTGAGACGATCACGTCGATCACCGAGCCGACGATCCTGCCGCTCCTCAAGATCGACGCGCCGACGATCACGATGAACTTCCGGGTCAACGACGGCCCGTTCGCCGGCAAGGAAGGCAAGTACGTCACCTCGCGCAACCTCGCCGAGCGCCTCCAGCGCGAGCTGAAGAGCAACGTGGCGCTGCGCGTCGAGGACACCGCCGACGCCGGCATCTTCCGCGTGTCGGGCCGCGGCGAGCTCCACCTGACGGTGCTCATCGAGACCATGCGCCGCGAGGGCTACGAGCTCTGCGTGTCCCAGCCGCAGGTCATCCTCCAGGCCGACCCCGTCACCGGCAAGACCCTCGAGCCGTACGAGGACGCGGTCATCGACCTCGACGAGAACTACGTCGGGCCGGTCGTCGCCGAGCTCAACCGGCGCCTCGGTCAGATGCAGGAGATGCGGCCGTCGGCCGTCGGCCGGACCCGCCTCGAGTACCGGATCCCGGCGCGTGGCCTGATCGGCTACCGCTCGCAGTTCATGACCGATACCCGCGGCACCGGCGTGCTCTACACGCAGTTCGCCGAGTACGGGCCGCAGGGCGCCGACATCCGCGTCCGCCAGAACGGCGTGCTGATCTCGAGCGAGACCGGCGTGTCGAACGCGTACGGCCTGTTCTCGCTGCAGGAGCGCGGGCAGATGTTCATCGGCGCCAGCGTCTCGAACTACAGCGGCATGATCGTCGGCATCCACCAGCGGGACAACGACCTCGTCGTCAACCCGAACAAGGCGAAGAAGCTGAACAACATCCGCACCACGGCCGCGGACGAGAAGCTCATCCTCGCCCCGCCCCGCCAGCTGACGCTCGAGTACGCGCTCGAGTTCATCAACGACGACGAGCTCGTCGAGGTCACGCCGGCGACGATCCGGCTGCGCAAGATGGTCCTCGACCACAGCCTGCGCAAGCGGACCGAGAAGAAGCCCTCCTCCGTCGACGACTGACGCCGGGGAGATTGGCCGCCAAAGCCGCCAAGGGACGCCAAGGATCCGAAGAAGACAGTCGGTGGGTGCGCCCCTGGTCCTTGAATTTTTGTTGGCGTTCTTGGCGCTCTGTCGAGTAGCCCCGGCCGTTAGGCCGGGGCCCTCCCCAGATCCGGACAAGGAGATTTCCACCATCCGGCTCTTCTGTCGGGTCGTCTTACGGCTTGCTCCAGATCTGCACTCTGATCCGGGGCGCTGGAAGCGGGAATCGCCTGAGCAGCTCGCGAAACCGCGTCCAGTTCATTCGCGCTCGCTGGCTTCTTCGGTCCAGCCACTTTCGCCATGCTCGAGTGATCCAGTAGCGCAGCTGATTCAGTGCGTCGCTGTTCCCGTTGACGCCGAAGTAGTTGTAGTGCCCGTTCAGCTTGCGCGTGAGAGCTAGGTGCTGCTCCTCGACCGGCTCGTGTCGATGACGTCGGCACCAGTCGGTGGCGGCATTGATAGCCCGCCTAAGGCGCACACCCCGAGTCCTGAATGCCATCCGCTGCATCCCCCGCTTCGTTCGTCGCCAGTAGGACGTGAAGCCAAGGAAATCGAAGGTCGAGCCCCCCTTGTCGTCGCCGTCGCGCGGCGGCCGGAAAGAGAAGCGGCGTGTCTTCTTCGGGTGGAGGGCGAGCCCAAACTTCTTGAACCGTGCCTCGAGTACGTTCCACACCCGTTCCGCATCGTCCTCGCGTTCGAAGCAGAGCACGAAGTCGTCCGCATACCTCACGAGCGCGCTGCGCCCGCGAAG